>JAFRXK010000078.1 GCA_017442865.1 Lachnospiraceae bacterium
ACACACAACGCATATTCTACAACGCATTTTAAAGATTGTCAATAACATTGTGTGGTGGTTATGAAATTTATTTTAACAGCAGTACAATCATCATGTCCTTCAATCTTACCTGTACGCTGCCCTGTCTGACAGACTGCATACTGCCCCGGCAAGCACGCTATCTGCCTATTTATCAATATCCCCTGTGTACTTCTTCGCCGCATTGATTCTTGCAAGCGCACGGCTGATATTTGCCTTTGAATGGTGGTACTCCATGACGCTCTGCTTCTGGCGCATACGCTCCATTGCACGGTTTAAGGCCTCTTCAGCACGTATTCTGTCTATCTCCTCAGGCTTTTCAACTGTATCTACGATGACAGATACTACTCCATCGCTCACAATGGCGTGGCCTCTGCCGCACACGCCGGTAATCCAGCTTTCATCCTCCAGCTGGATTCTTATATCACCCTCGGTAATGGCAAGCATGGTATTGGCGTGGTCCGCCATAATGCCATACTGTCCGTCAATCGACGGAAGTATCAGCTGGACGCACTTGCCGTCATAAAATGTCTTGTTAATGGCAACAACCTTTATATCAAAGCTCTTCATGGTTTTCACCTCTGCTTCTTACAATCCTGCTTAATACACAGGCGCTTCTGTGCATTAGGCGCTTTACTGCTCGTTTTTGCTCTTTTCTATAACCTCGTTAATAGTTCCGACATTGAAAAATGCCCACTCAGGATATTCGTCCATCTCTCCGTTTATAATTGCCTTAAAGCCTCTGATTGTCTCGCTAAGCGGAACGTACTTGCCCGGTACTCCGGTGAAATTCTCGGCAACATGAAATGGCTGTGAAAGGAATCTCTGAATCTTTCTCGCACGATATACTATCGTCTTGTCATCATCTGACAGCTCCTCCATACCAAGAATTGCGATAATATCCTGAAGCTCCTTGTACTTCTGCAATATCTGCTGCACCTTTCTGGCAACGCTGCAATGCTCCTCGCCTACCACATCAGGCTCAAGTATTCTTGATGTAGACTCAAGCGGGTCTACCGCAGGGTAAATACCCTGCTCAACAATCTTTCTTGAAAGAACGGTTGTTGCGTCCAGATGTGCAAAGGTTGTAGCAGGCGCCGGATCCGTAAGGTCATCCGCCGGCACATATACTGCCTGTACGGAAGTAACCGAGCCCTGCTTCGTGGAAGCAATTCTCTCCTGAAGCTCGCCCATCTCGGTAGCAAGCGTCGGCTGATAGCCAACGGCTGAAGGCATACGTCCTAAAAGTGCTGAAACCTCCGAGCCTGCCTGCACAAATCTGAAAATATTATCAATAAACAGAAGCACATCCTGATGCTCAACATCCCTGAAGTACTCTGCCATTGTAAGTCCTGTCTCCGCAACTCTCATACGCGCTCCCGGCGGCTCATTCATCTGTCCGAACACCAGCGCCGTCTTTTCAATAACGCCCGAATCGGTCATCTCTGTCCAGAGGTCATTTCCCTCTCTTGAACGCTCGCCTACGCCCGTAAAGATAGAATATCCGCCATGCTCTGTCGCGATATTTCTTATAAGCTCCTGAATAAGCACAGTCTTACCTACGCCTGCACCGCCGAAAAGGCCGATTTTACCGCCCTTCGCATAAGGAGCAAGCAGGTCAATAACCTTAATGCCTGTCTCAAGTATCTCAACAACCGGGTTCTGCTCCTCAAATGAAGGCGGGTCACGATGAATAACCCACTTCTCAGAATCTTCAATGTCACCCTTGCCGTCAAGCGTCTCACCGACAACATTGAAAAGTCTGCCAAGAGTCTTCTTTCCTACCGGCACCTTTATACCGCTTCCGGTAGAAATAACCTCCATGTCCCTGTGAAGTCCCTCACTGGCTGAAAGCATGATACATCTTGCAACATTATCGCCTGTCAGCTGTGCAACCTCCATGGTGGCTTTCTTTCCGTTGTTCTCTACAATAAGGGCATCCTTGATAAATGGAAGCTCACCCTCTTCAAATTCTACGTCAACTACAGGTCCTGACACCTGTATTATCTTACCTTTAATCACACCGCACCTCCGTAAAATTCTCCGCTCAAAAATGTACGGATTTTTGTGAATCCTGCGACTGTTTTTTCTGACTGTGCGCCGCAAATTAATTGACCGCGCACCACAAATTAATTGCCTGTGCGCCGCAAATTGATTGCCCGCGCACCACAAATTAATTGACTGTGCGCTGCACGTTAATTGCCCGCGCACCACAAATTAATTAACTGCGCAACACGTTAATTGCCCGCGCCGCCGTCCTTTAACTGCTTTTTTCTTTTTGCCTGCTGCGCCTTTGCTCCTGCAACTACCTCGGTAATCTCCTGCGTAATCGCCGCCTGACGCACCCTGTTATACTCAATTCCAAGCTCCTTAAGCATCTCGCCCGCATTTTCAGTGGAGGACTTCATCGCCACCATTCTGGAATTCTGCTCGCTCGAATACGCCTCAACCAGCGCGCCATACAAAAATCCTGTGACAAGATTCGGGACAATACTGTCAATAACGGCCTCTACAGACGGTACATATTCGGTATCCTCCTTTAAGCTGCTCTCCTCTCCCGCCTTCGGACGGTTTATCGGCAAAAGCTTTGCCGTCTTTACCTCGCTTTGCATGACATTTAACATCTCGGTAAATACAATATACACCTCGTCAAATTCACCGTTCAGGTAATGCTCTAAAACCGTCTCGGCGATGATTCTCGCACGCCCAATGCTCGGATTTTGTATTGTATATTTGAAATTTCTTTCAATCTTCATGTTATGCTTTTCGAAGAAATCCCTGCCTATCTTTCCGACGACAAACAAATGGTAGTTCTTCGTCTTTTCGATATCCTCAAGCGCCATCTTGATTATATTGTGATTGTATGCGCCCGCAAGTCCCTTATCCGCAGTAACCACGATAAAGGCCTTCCTCGGCTCGCTGATATTTTCATCCTTCTCATCAGCAATATAAACATGCTCAATCTCAGGCACATGCTTCAATACATCATCAAGCGCCTGTCTGCTGGCATAAAAATGTGCCTCGGCATCCTCTTCCATCTTTCTGGCTTTACGAAGCTTGGAGGAAGAAATCATATACATAGCATTTGTAATCTTCATTGTATCCTGGATGCTTTTCATACGATCCAGTATCTCTCTGGCGTTTGCCATACTGCTCCCTCCTGCTAAACTCTGCGCTTAACGCACCAATTTCTCTGCACAAATACTTAAAGCAATGCCGTCTGTGTTTTTACACTGCTTCGCTCACACAGGCTCTTAACTGTAAGCCTGTGTTTCATGGCTTAAGCTTATTTCCACGTGCTCTTAAATTCGGCTGCAGACTCAAGTATACTTTCCTTAAGCTCATCCGAAAGCACCTTGCCTTCTTCAAGCTCCCTGATGATATCAGGTCTTGAAATATTAAAATAATCAAGAAGCTCTGTTCTGAATCGTGAAATCTGCGCTGTTGGAAGGTCTGCCATCATCTTGTTTGTTGCCACAACCAGTATAATAACCTGCTCCGGCATTGAAAATGGTCTTCCAAGCGGCTGCTTTAAAAGCTCCATAAGGCTTTTTCCGTAGCTTAACTGGTTCTTTGTAGCCTCATCAAGGTCAGAGCTGAACTGCGTGAACACTTCCATCTCCCTAAACTGAGCCAAATCGATACGGACGCTTCCCGCTGCCTTCTTCATCGCCTTTGTCTGTGCAGCGCCGCCAACTCTTGATACCGAAAGTCCGACATTTACCGCAGGTCTCTGTCCTGCAAAGAAAAGTCCGCTCTCTAAGAAAATCTGTCCGTCTGTGATAGAAATAACATTTGTAGGGATGTATGCAGATACGTCGCCCGACTGTGTCTCAACTATCGGAAGTGCAGTTATCGAACCACCGCCAAGCTCTTTTGTAATTCTGCTTGAACGCTCAAGCAGTCTTGAGTGCAGATAGAATACATCTCCCGGATAAGCCTCACGTCCCGGTGAACGCTCCAAAAGCAGTGACAGCGCTCTGTATGCAACCGCATGCTTTGAAAGGTCATCATAAACAATAAGCACATCCCTGCCCTTATACATGAAATACTCCGCAAGCGCGGTTCCCGAATAAGGCGCAATATATTGAAGTGATGCCGTATCGCTGGCTGTTGCCGACACGATAATGGTATAATCCATGGCACCGTTTTTCTCTAACATGTTTAAAACCTTGGCAACCGTTGAGGACTTCTGTCCGATTGCAACATAAATGCAGATAACATCCTTGCCCTTCTGGTTGATAATAGTATCTGTTGCAATAGAGGTCTTTCCAGTCTGGCGGTCGCCGATTATAAGCTCTCTTTGTCCGCGTCCTATAGGGAACATAGAGTCTATTGCAAGAATACCCGTCTCCATAGGCACCTTTACCGGCTTTCTGTCAGCAATGCCCGGAGCAGCATTTTCAATAGGTCTGTAATCGTCTGCAATTATCTCACCCTTGCCGTCAATAGGCGCACCGAGCGCATTTATAACTCTGCCGATAAAGCCTTCTCCTGCCGGGATGCCGGCCTTCTTCTCGGTTCTCATGACCTTGGTGCCCTGTCTTATGCCCTTTTCTGGGCCAAACAGAATACAGCCTATGCTGTCTCTTTTAATATCCTGCACCATGCCCTTGACACCGGTATCCAGTACGACAATCTCTCCATACATGGCATGGTCTATTCCACGCACATTTATAATTCCGTCGCCGACCCACTCAACGGTTCCGACTTCCTTATCCGTGATATCAAATTCATATTCATCTATCTCTGTTTTCAGAATAGAAATAATATCGCCGGCACTCTGAATATCCGAAGCACCCTGACTGAGCTGCTTTCCTATCTGCTCAAGTCTGTTTCTCATACTCCAGTCATATTCATCATTGCCTACTCTGATAATAAATCCGCCGATGAGCGACTTGTCTTCTTTTATCTCGATGGAAATCTCGTCCGCATTATATTTTTTTGCAAGAAATGACTTAATCCTGTCAAGCTGCTTACTGCTTGGCGCAGTTATACAGGATATTACTGCTTTTAAACTATTCATCTATTTTTTCACCCATTTCTGCTATAAAATCGTCATATAACTTACTGTTATCCACATCTAAGCTTTCTCTGCCGACAACCTTTGCTGTAGCAGACACAACAAGACCGGCAATTTCATTCTTGAGTGAATTGAGACTCTTCTCTCTCTCAGCCTCAATATCAGACATTGCCTTCTCCTTCATCTGCTCTGCCTCTTTACCGGCATCATCCAGAATACGGTCATACTCATCCTTTGCCTTTGCTCTCGCCTCATCAACAATCTGTGCCGACTCTTCTTTAGCACTTGCAAGAGACTTCTCATACTCCACTCTTAAATCCTCAGCCTCTCTCTGCGCCACATCAGCATCCTCAAACTGCCTGCGGATAATCTCAGCCCTTTTATCTAATATCTTATTTACTCTTCCAAAAAGAAATACCTTCATAAGTATGAATAATATTATCAGATTGATTACAATAAATATAATAGTCCAAATATTTGTACTAAGCATTATGCTCTCCTGCCTTTCAATTACTGAACGCTGTTATTTTAACATAAAAATAATCAAAACTGCGACAACGAAGCCATAGATAGCCGTTGCCTCTGCAAGGGCACATCCTAACAGCAAAAGCTTACTGATCTTGCTCTCTGCCTCCGGCTGTCTTGCAACCGCCTCAGCTGCCTTACCTGTTGCAATACCTATACTGAGACCTGCTCCTATACCTGTTAAAACTGCAATACCTGCTCCAATAGCTAATAATGTCATAATATGTTCTCTCCTTCCTTATTCTATGGCTTCTTTTATAAAGAGTCCCGTTAAAAATACAAATATATATGCCTGGATTAATCCATCAAATATATCAAAATAGAAACTAAATGCGAGGTTGACCACAACAGGAACAACGCTCTCTAAAAGCTTCATAACTACGAATGCACCGAGTACATTACCGAAAAGTCGCATACAAAGTGATAACGGCTTGATTACAAGCTCTAAAATGTTTATCGGCGTAACAAGTGCCATCGGCTTCGTAAAGCCCTTAAGCCATCCTCCGACATTCTTTGCCCTTATACTTGCAACCTGTATGAGTACAATACTCATAAGAGCAAGCGCTGCTGTGACCATGAGGTCCTTCGTAGGCGGTTTGAAGCCAAACAGACCTATCATGTTGGCAATTCCAAGATAAATTATAACCGTCATCAGATATGGTACATATGCCTTGCCCTCTTCGCCGACAAAGTCACCGACAAATTTCTGAAGCCATGTAACCGCACTCTCTACCATAAGCTGCCTTCTGCCCGGGTTCTCCACCTTCAGATTCCTTGTAAATATAAGTGCAAGTATAACAAGCACTGCCATAATAATCCAGGTAACAACTACAGACTCCGCAACATCTATCCCACCAAAAAGCGGTATGGTAAATACTGTCTTACAATCTAGTTCTTCGATTAATTTTTCAGACAAATCGCCCATATCACCATCCCCTTTCTTTTTCTATATTTGTATACAGCACAAATTAGCCATTATCTTATTATAATACATTTCTTCAAGATATTTAAGTACTAATTTTAACAAAATGATTATTTTTTATATTTAAATTGCACTTAAAATCATTTCTCGACAATTTATCTGTACTGCCATATGGTTTTCCTTTACTTTATCCTTATTAAATAATAAAATAGAGATAAGAATACCGACTATTATTATATGTCTTTTTTTGCATATGTCAATAATGGTCAGAACGGAGCAGTAAATGTACGATATAATTATTAATCCGGCATCCAAGTCCGGCAGGGGAATCAATATCTGGAGAATGATAGAACCTGTGCTTAACGATAAAGGCATAGAATACAAATCATATTTTACCGACCGTATCGGCGACGCGATAAAACTTTCTGAGAAAATAACCTCCGATGGCGCAGAGCATAAGATTATTATTCTCGGCGGCGACGGAACCGTGAATGAGGTGTTTCAGGGAATATATGATTTTGACAAGGTGACTATCGGTTATATTCCGACAGGCTCAAGCAACGACCTTGCAAGGGATTTAAGGCTTACTAAAAAGCCTCTGGAAAGACTTGAGCAGATTTTAAGCGAAAAGAATGTTGTCCTTAAGGATATCGGAGAGCTTACATACAATTCGTATGAGATAAAAGATGCTTTGATAGATTTGAAAAATTTCAAGCCTGTCAGACGTTTTAGCGTAAGCGCAGGCATAGGCTTTGACGCAGCGGTATGCGCCACAATCAGCAATTCCTCTCTTAAAAAGGTATTAAACAAAGTCCGCCTCGGCAAGCTTATCTATCTTGCAACCGCCCTAAAGCAGCTTATTAAGGCAAAGCGGGAATGGTGCGAGCTTACCATTGACGACAAGCCTGCGGTAAAGTTTGCCCGCACGCTGTTCATCGCTTCAATGATTCACCGCTATGAGGGCGGCGGCTTCATGTTCTGTCCGCACGCTTCATACAACGATGGACTTCTCGATTTATGCGTTGCCGGCGACATTTCCTTACCAAAGATTCTTATCGCTCTCCCGACTGCCTTTTTCGGAAAGCACTTTAAATTTAACAATATATATGAGCTTCGCGGACAGAAAATAAATATTAAGACAGCGGTTCCACTCTGGGTACACACTGACGGCGAGGTAGAGGTAAAGGCTGACGATATAAGCATATGCTGTGATAAGTACAGGGTGAAATTTATACTGTAAGATAACAAAATTCAAGACAATTATATGCTCTTTTTTTCTTTTTAAGAATTTCCTTATATAGTGGATCAGGATATGTATCATAGAATAGGTCTGTAAGCTTTAGAATCTGATATGTGTTTTCAGGTAAATACATTTAGATCACTCCTTAAAAAATGGGAGGCGAAAGCCTCCCATTTAGCTTCTTCATCATCTTATCGGTCAATTTTTATTTTACCGTCCTGTCAGAACCGTCACAGGACTCATCATTGATGAAGAGGAACTATCGTTCCTAACATTATTATATGCAGAAATTGCTGTAAATGCACATGTTTTTAAATAAATAGACTGCCAATTTACTGCCAATTTATTATCCTTTTGAAACAGCTTCATTAATATTCATCATCTATTTTTCGGCTAATATTTATTATAATTTAATTTTAGCCGAAATATGCATTATAACTTACCTGTTCCAATACTTCTTTATATTATCCTCATTAAGCTCTTCGCCTATCACAATCAAAACCTCCTGTCCGGTTTCGATAGGCTTTATATTAACAGCATCATGTGTAGCATTCAGCTCAATCCAGCCTCCATCCTCCTTGAGCATAAATCCTTTAATACGAAACACCTTTCCGCATGAAGCATCATTGAGCAATTTTTCTGCCGTGTCTTTTAACTTGGCCACAGGTATTTTTACATTCATAAAATAGAGTGAAGAATAGCCGTAATCATCGCCGCTTAGGAATTTCACGTAGTTTTCCTGTCTGTAGCCGCAGGACATAATTCTCTCAAAGTCCGCCCCGGTAAACTCATCCCAGTCCTTATTGATTATGTCACTACCCGCCTTAAATCTGCGCTTGCAGCCTACAAGCTCCATCGCAGAATTAATATGCGCAATTTTTTCATCTATATCTGCGCCGGACACATTCCGGCTTCTGCTGAAAACCACCGCCCCGGCATTTGCAAGCTGAGAGGCTAAAAGGTAGTCCGACTCCTTTGACATGTCATTGCTCATACCCGCATCAACGATAGCAATCACGCTTCCAATCTCGTACCACCTGTCGAGAGGCTCCTCGTACAGCACATCAAAGAACTCGTCCACATCAAATATCCCCGACGGCTCGACAATAACCCTGTCATAACCGCACATGCCCATGGAAATAAGCTTGGTCTTGAATCTTCTTTTGTGGCAGTCGTAATCGCAGCCGCCCGCAACCATCTCAAGCTCACATCTGTCGCCGGCTAAATCCTGCAAAAGCATCATATCAACATTTACCGCGCCGTAGTCATTTTCTAAGATGCAGATGTTTAGCCCCTGCTCCATCAGATACTTTGCATATTTCTTTATAAAGGTTGTCTTGCCCGAGCCTAGAAAGCCGGTAATTAAATCTATTTTTACCATATGAATTTTCCTTTTCTATTATCAGCCGGTCTGTATCAAAAAACAGTATTTATTTTATTTTTACAACAGCCGCAAAATCTATAAAAGCACTTCCGTTTCCCGAAAGTGCTTTTATCCTGAATTAATATAATTATTACTCTTCCTCGTCCATTTCTGAAATATCGCCTACTCCGCCATAGACAATGGACTTAATCTTCAGTGGTCCGACAGCCTCCATTTCATCTAAATCTTCGGTATACTCAACCTTGCCGTCAAGGGTTGCAACATAATAGAATGGACCTTTATTCAGATAAAACTCCATGTCATCATAATTACCACCGCCGAAATGCCAGCCTTCCTCCAGAAGCTCCTCAAAGGTCTTCCCTACAAGCTTGTCTAATTCATCCTGAGAAGGTATCAGTTTGCTTAAATTGTCAATTTTACTGATTTCAAGAGTAGACGTAAGCTCGCCGAGTTTTTCATCATAATCTTCATCATAGTCCAAATCATAAATCTTTTGCTCTACATCCTTAGGAACTTCAGCAACAGCGCGATATATAGAATCCTTCAGCTTAAACCCATATACGAACTTTCCATCGCATGTTGCTGACTGTAAATATTCTGCTGAACTAAGTTTTCTCAAATCTCCTATCGTCTTAACCGAGCTAAGAATATCGGATTCTGATTTTTTCTTTCCACAGCCGGCTAATACTGACATTGCCAATATAATTATAAAAAACAATACTAATAACTTTTTCATCTTTTCACCTCATAATAACAACTACTATTGCCCTTTACCATTGTTATCACATAATACCTTAGCAGATTCTTGTTCCCTCCGGAACCATGTCGTCTACAAAGATAACCTTGCAGCCGCAGGCATTATTCGTTCCGGCAAGAAGCATACCCTCGCTTGTTACGCCCGTAAGACGAGCCGGAGCAAGGTTTGCGACCACAATAATCTTCTTTCCGATAAGGTCCTCAGGCTTGTAGTACTTCTTGATGCTTGATACGATGACTCTGTCCTTAAGACCGTCATTTAAGGTAATCTTGTAGCAGCTGTGTGACTTTCTAATCTCCTGGCACTTAATAACCTTGCATACTCTAAGATCAAGCTTTTCAAAATCAGCCATCTCAATAACATCCTTTACAGGCTCTACAGGATCCGGCTCGCCGTACTCTATCTCAGGCTCTGCCTCCACAACCTCTTCAACTACCGGGTTCTTCTCTTCCTCTGTCATAGGCGTTGAGAAATCAAGAAGCTTTAAGTATCTTTCCTTTTCGATTGCGTAAAGGAAGAGGTAAAGTCTAGGTCCTTTCTCCTTGTCAATAAGAAGCTTATAAACATTCTTAAAGAAGTTACCCTGAATCTTCTTTAATTCCTTGTCATCATTGTATGTGAAGATTTCCTTCGGGATTGCATAAAGCTCTGTGTTAAGCTCATCAAGTGAATACTCATCCTGTGAAAGGAACTCATGAAGTATCTCTACTGCTCTCTTGTCCTCGTCTGATAATTCATTGTATACATCCCAGTTACGTCCGCTTCTAAGCTTGTTTACGTTCTCAGGTGAGCACTTCTCAAGCCAGAACTTTGCTCTGTCGAGACGGTCTGCGAACTGCTCGTACTTATATGGCGTACCAATCTTAGCAAATACAGTCTCAAGCATCTCAGGGTTGAAATCAACAACCGAACCAAGCTGAACAAGCAGACTCATTGGCACTGTCTCTATCTTTCTGCCCTCAATCAGGCAGTTTTCAATCGTAATTCTAGCCTTCTCATCCTCTTCACCTTCAAGGTAAGCATTGTACTGCTTGTCAAATTCAAAGTACTGGCGCAAAATAGCGTCGTCGAAGCAGAAATCAAAGGTTCTGTTCGGCTCAACCTTTGAGTACAGCCAGAGAATAACCTCAGGCTGATAAATCTTAAGCAGCGTATCAGGAGTCATATTAAGTCCTGATGAGCCTGACATCTTACCTGTGGTACCCTTTATACCGATAAACTCATAGCCCTGGAAAATAGGAGCTTCATAGCCGAAAATCTTCTCTGAAATAACGCGGCTTGTCTGGTAGCTTCCCGTAGGAGCCGCATGGTCCTTTCCGCCCGGCTCGAAGTCTACGCCCTCGTATGCCCATCTCATAGGCCAGTCAATCTTCCACGCAAGCTTGCAGTTGAAATCCTTTGTAAAATCAAATGTACCCTTATATCCGCACTTGCACTCATATTCTGCAACTGTGCAGTCTTCTGAAAGGCTCAAAATTGTTGTTGTGTCGCGGTGACACTCAGGGCAGTAAATGCCTACAGGATAATATGCCTCTCTCTCCTCGTCTGTAGCCTCCTGTGTACGGAAGCCTGCAAGAATATCATAGATTTCTTTTCTCTTCTTTAATGATGTAAGCACATAGTCAACGTATTTGCCTGAGCGGTTCATATCGCCCTGATAACGATAGTCCATCTCAATGCCGAATTCCTTGATTGAAGTCTCAAATTCATTTTCAAAGTATTTTGCATAGTTAGGGAACTCATCGTTAAACGGATTCTTGACATCAACATATGGATAACCTATGTATTTCTCCATATCGTTATCAACAGCCGCAACATTTACAGGGACCTTTCTCATCCTGTCAAATTCATCCCATGAAAATAAAAGCTTTGCCTTTTTTCCTGCTCTCCTGAGTGCCTTAACTACAAAGTAGCTTGTGGCAACATCCCTGAAGTTACCGATGTGAATAGAGCCTGAAGGGCTGATACCTGCCGCACATACATACTCTTCCTTGTCCGGCTTTCTCTCAATAATTCTCTGTGCAATTTCGTCTGACCAATGCATACTAACACCTCTTGTTTTAATTTTTTATCGGCAGCTGTCCACATTTTGATTAATTAAATTGTATAAATATATTTATCCCGCAAGCTAAGGCTCAGGCGTAAACGCCTTCGATACGCTTGCTTAGGATAAAATATTTATACAATTTAACACCACAAAAACTGACAGCAGCCTGATAACATATTAAGACAACAGTTAAATTCAATTTATCATTTAGCTGTTATTTTATATTTGCTGTTACAATGTTTAATTTCTAAGTATCTAATTCTATCATAAAAAATATAATGCTGTCAAATACTTAACTATTGTTTTTGTCAATTATACTTAATTTTCTGCATTTTCATTGTTTAAATCATCAGTAATATCTGCATTTTTAATAATCTGTGGCGGCGATGGCATATCTATATATGATATTTCAAGGTTTTCAATTTCTACAAGCTGATATTTATATGTTAACAATTTATAATTTTCATTCTCATCAGTTTCACAAGGAACTACGAGAATCTTATTATCCTTCAACTCGGAGATAAGAATATATTTATCATTATCGATAATCACGCTTTCATATTTAGTCCTGTTGGCAACATCCGTATTCTCTTTAAATATATATATTGAACCGAAAATGGTTACTAATACTGAAACCACTGCAGACAAAGCCCACAAAAAAGCTATTATATTTTTAATGATTTCTCTTTTTATTTTTCTTACTTCCTCAACAAACACAAATACGTCCAGCGCTGCCATGCCTGCTATAACTGTAACAGCAATAATAATTATATTAATACTCAACGGAAGCTTTACTAAGGTCTGACCGGCACACACTGATACAATTATGTAATTAATACATCCGTACAGCAATCCTGTTAAGAATGTTGCAACTATTATTATAAATCTGTCTGTTATACCTAATCCATTCCCTTTTTTCATTATCCTTGGAGCCAAAAACATCAATATAATGGCAAGCAGAATTAATGCAAACAAGGCAATCTCTCCGAAAATATTTGAGTTTTCAATATTAAAATATCTCTCCGGAATATTGTAAAACCTTTCGCATTTCATTTTAAAGAACAAATTATAAATTGTTCTAAACGCCGCAAATACCGTAGCTGATACACCTAAAGCAGCAACTATGATACCGGTTATTTTCGACGCTTTGTCTAATTTACCTTTTTCTTTTTTGGAGTCATCCTGCGCCACAACCTCTGATTCAGATTCAATTGCAGCCTGTTTAATTTCGTTATTATTCTTTTTCACTTTAGCCGCCTGAAATTTTGTATTCTTTGTAGTAACCTGAGGTTTTGTATTCTTTTGCCTTTTTCCCATCTATACCTCTCCATTTATGTACATACGAGCTCAGTTCGCATAAATGTCTATTATCTTTAAAATAACCGACACCATCTTCTGCATTTCCTCCACGCAAACGTACTCATACCTGCCGTGGCAGTTGTGTGCGCCGGTGGCGATATTCGGGCATGGAAGTCCCATGTATGAAAGTCTTGAACCGTCAGTGCCGCCGCGGATTGGCTGGACTATCGGCGTTACACCGCAAGCCTCGTAGGCCTTTATAGCGTTGTCAATTAAGTGCCTGTGAGGCTCTACCATCTCCTTCATGTTGTAATATGAATCTGTCACTACGGCTGTGGCTGTGCCCTCGCCGTACTTCATGTTAATGAAATCTGCGCATTTCTTGAAATATTCTTTTTTCTGCTCAAATAATTTTTTGTCATGGTCGCGGATTATATATCTTACAACCACCTCGTCCACGCCGCCGCTTATCGTATCCGGGTGATAGAAGCCCTCATAGCCTGAGGTTGACGCCGGGTTTTCGTGAACCGGAAGCAGTGACTGGAATTCCTGCGCTACAAGAATAGCATTCACCATAACATTTTTCGCTGTGCCCGGGTGTACGCTTACCCCCTTTATCGTAAGGTGTCCAGACGCAGCATTGAAGTTTTCATATTCGAGCTCGCCCGCCGTACAGCCGTCCACCGTGTATGCGTAGTCTGCACCAAATCCATTTACATCAAAGAAATCAACTCCTCTGCCGACCTCTTCATCAGGCGTAAATGCTATGCATATTTTGCCATGCTTAAACTCAGGATGCGTCATCACATACTCTGCCATCGTCATGATTTCGGCAACGCCAGCCTTGTCATCTCCGCCAAGCAATGTGCTTCCGTCTGTTACAATAAGCGTCTGTCCAATGTAATTTTTAAGCTCCGGCGACATGTCCGGTGAAAGCGTATATCCATGTCCAAGCACAATATCCCTGCCGTCATAGTTTTGTACATATCGTGGCTTAACATTCTCATCCGAAACAGCAGGAGACGTATCAACATGTGCAATAAAACCTATTGCAGGCACAAGCCTTGAAAACCCAAAGCCTGACGCCCCGTCCATATTCGATGGAATAGAAGCATATACATAGCCATTCTTCTCATCCATTCTCACATCCGAAATACCGAGGGATGTCAGCTCCCTCGCAAGTGCCTTAAGCAGTACCTTCTGCTTTTCGGTGCTTGGAAAGCACTCCTTATCGTCTGCCGACTGGGTATCATATTTTACATATTCAACAAATCTGCTATCAACTGATTTCATAACTTCAAATCCCCTTCTCTAAAAATATAATCATGCATCTGCCTGTGTCTTACGCTGCTTCACAGTTTGCATTAATTTTTCTCTAAAATATATCGTCAGGCAATATTACGCTTCCGTTGTCTACAGTTGCAGGATGTGTTTCCTGTGGCTGCGTCGGTGGCTGCGTCGGCTTTGGTGCCTGGGTCTGCGGCTGCGTCGGCGTCGGTGCCTGGGTCTGTGGCTGCGTCGGCTTTGGCGCCTGGGTCTGTGGCTGCGTCGGCTTTGGCGCCTGGGTCTGTGGCTGCGTCGGCTTTGGCGCCTGGGTCTGTGGCTGCGTCGGCTTTGACGCCTGGGTTGTAGTCTGAGCAGGCTTTGTTGTGCCCGGCTGTGTCTGTGCCGGCTTTGCTCCGGCATTCTTCGACTCATTTGCTGCCGCTGTGGTCTTTATATTTTCTTTATCTGCAGAAGTCGCCTTCGTTGCCTCGTTTAAAGCATTCCCTGATGATGAATTGCCGTCCGCTTTTTCATCATTTCCTGAATTAGCAGAAAACTGATTCCCGTTGTCATTGTCTTCTTCTGAAAAAACATCCTCACCAGACATCTCTTCTGCCTCAGAACCGCTGCTCTCTACCGGATCAATATCTTCAATACTGCTGTTCTGCCCCGATGTATCAGTACTCTGCAAAGCATCTGTCACATCAGTCAGCGGTATACTTTCATCCGCTTCAGAATTGCCGCTTTGTCTGCCGAATACGCATGCCTGCATCACAAGCATTGCAAATATCATCATTCCAATTAATAAAATATTGATTGATTTCTTTTTCATCGCTCTCTCCATCTTGCCGCTTCGCGGCAGTATAATTGTCAATCGACCTAACTCTTCGCATTGTACTTTGCCGCTTCGCAGCAGTATAATTGTCAATCGACCTAACTCTTCGCATTGTACTTTGCCGCTTTGCGGCAGTATAATTGTCAATCGACCTAACTCTTAGCATTGTACTTTGCCGCTTTGTGGCAGTATAATTGTCAATCGACCTAACTCTTCGCATTGTACTTTGCCGCTTTGCGGCAGTACATCTATTATCTACTATAATACCTTAAATCCACTAAAAGTCAAATACCCGGCAGCAAGCTACGGGGCATGACCCGGCTTGTTTTTAATTTGCAGTCGCCAAACGGACTGGCAAGCCCGTCAGCCCGGCTCGCCGCTTGCGGGAATAAAAGCATTTGTACCGATTTTAATATTATTATACAGCCGGGCAGAATACTCTGCCCGGCTGTATAATAAAAACTAATCTTCAAAAACATCATCCGGCAAAGGATCTTCTCCACCCGAGCTCTGTGTCATGATATCTTCTGTTTCAAAATAAACAATTTCAAAATCTGCCTCTATGTATGTTTCCTTAATCATATCCGTAAACCACCTTTCCGCAAAAGGTACCGGTGCGGTACATTTCGCACCGGTTTCCTTTCGTTTTTCACTTTAATAAACCAATAAAATTTTTTATCAGTCTGTCTATAATTTTGCAGCTTTGCCGTGCTTTATTATAAGCCTGCACATAAAATCAGCCCTGTTTTATTTTCAGTCTGCACAAAAGCGTCTCAGATTTTAATGCTTTTTTCAGTCAGCATATACCTTTGCAGTTTAATGCCTTTTTCAGTCAGCATATGCCTTTGCAGATTTGCCATACTTCATCATTGCGCAAACAATATCTCCGACCGAAGCGCTGTCCTTGTTCTTTGCCGCATATGATTCCACACTGTATCTTAATGTATTGCTTATCTTTTCGTCTCCTGACATTATAACAAAGTCTACCGGTGAGTCAAACTGGCTTGCCTTTATTCCATCAAAATATGCATAATATGCGCCCGCTCCTGCCTCGTCAAACTGAGTAATGTAAGTTTCAATGCCATTTACCTTTGCGACAACAGCAATATCCTCAGTATCACCATCATATGCAAACTTAACTCTGATGGTGGTCTTGCTAAGAAGGTTAAGTCCTGCTGCCTTCCATGAGGCTGTCGGTGAGGAAATGGTTTCGTACTTTGTATTTGTAACATTTGTCATGTTATCAAGCACTGAATCATCTGATGCATAAGCCTGCTGTGCTGCAGTAAGGTCTGCATTTGCAAGGTCTGTTGTCTTGTATCCGAAGTAATTCTGAGCTGTGGCTGCGTAATTTAACAAATCAACCATAAGCGTTCTTAACGCGGAAATCTTAGCGGCTGAAAGTCCAAGCTCCGAAAGCTCTGCGTCAGTCTTTGAAAGCTGTGACATGCAGTACTGCTTTACGCTGTAATCCTGCTTTGTCTCGCCCTGTACAAGTGTGTCCTCCACATATCCGTATATGGTTGCATCCAGCAGATCGCCTACTTCCTTTGCATTTACGCCTGTATATGCGAACTCATAGAACTGTCCGTCTGCACTGAGCTGACCGTTTATAGTCTGTGTTTTTGTGCCGTCTGCAGTCTCCTGAACGACCTCTACATATAAATCATGATAGATAGTATCAAGCTGTGCATCAGCCTTGAATATTACAGTAATATCATTTTCCAGCTTAAGAGTTGCCCTCGAAATCTTAAGCTCAGGCTCAGGCTCTGTAGAAGTAATATTCATGGTAAATTCCTTCGTTAATGCCGGATTACCCTCACTTCTTAAAGTAACCTTCGGTGTGCCCGCCCTAAGTGCCTTCAGGGAAATGAACACTCCGTTGTGGTCTATTCTTGTATATGTAAAGCTAACTGCGCCCGGTATTGTAGATTCGAGCGAAATCTTCTTGTTTGTTGAGTCATTAGGATTAAATACTATCCACAGCTCGCACTCTTCACCCTTTTCCATGCTAATATAATTAAATGAAGAGTAGCTGTTGCCGCTTGCATGCTTCCATACGCTGATGCTCTGCGGAACAATTGAAGATGCATTGAAGAACTTAACCGTGTGGCTGATAGTCTTGTCATCACCATTCTTGTCCTTTATACCTGTGATAATAAGTCCCACCTCTGCACCGTCTTCATACGAACCTGTAGGCGCAATCAGACTCTTAACCTCATCAGGAAGCCAGATAAGGATACTGTTATAATATGATTTGTGTTTATTAACGTCAAACTGTGCGCTGTAGTTGACTCCGTCAACGCTGAAATAAACTGATATGTCCGATGAAGCAGTGTAATCATCACCAAGGGTTACACTCCAAAGTGCATTGCTGTCAATCGACTCCGTCGGGAAATATCCTGCACTCGGCCATGAATAGTATTCCGCATCATTCTCACTGCTTCTTGTACTGTATCTGTACATTGATAAACAGCTGTATCTTCTGTATGAGCCTCCGTCTGCGCTTCCAAAGCTTACAGATGCCGACTTATAATCCAGTATACTGAGTCTGTGTCCTACACTTGAAGCCTGAACATTGTTTGTATCATCGGTATATCCCTTGATAGAATCGTTGATATAATCTCCTGCCGAACAATTCGCAGACCATAATACGTACGAATAAAAATCCGGATAAAATGAACCGGAACCTATACCCTTAGATGCCTTTGAATAAAAATCATCATCCATATCGGAAGGCTTTGCAATGCTGTGCGCAAGTGTGCTTGTGGATGCCATCAAAACACCGCCTGCCTGATTGTACTCCATCCTGTCTTCAAGCAATGATACGCTATCCATTCCGGCAAGCCACCTCAAATAGTTAATCTGCCTTAATGTATCATCAATAACCTGTGTCTTTAATGAACCTGCCGCATATGGAGCTGTAATCGAAGGCTCCTGCTCGTATACGCTTTGGCTGTAGTTAAACTCAGGCAGTGATGCATCATACTGCGCAATAACTTCGTCCTTCGTCCTGTTCTCAGTAGAATTCTGAAGCCTGTCTGCTGCCTGTGCCTTCTGTGCATTCAAACCGCCCATTCCCGCAAATAATGCAGACACCATAACAAAACATAAAACAACGCTTAAAAATTTCTTCATGAAGCTTTTTCTCCTTTCACATATTATGATGGTGCCGTATGCCATATGTCTCTCAGTCCTTTTATTGAAAATATTATATTAATGCATACAGCAAACACATTCTCGTGCAAATGCAACGTTTTTTTATACACATATTTTACATTATTAACGCATAAAAAACAACATTAATAACAACATTTTTTTAAGAAAATTTATTTTGTTTTTATATCTTATCACAAAGCAAAGCCTTACGTTTTCAGTTAACTGCAGCTTATATGTGGCAGCGCAGGGGCGTTTAAAAACAAAGCGTCACGGGCGTTGATTAATCCCATAAATGGATGCAGGGGCGTTAGCGTCAGTTTTCTGAC
>JAFRXK010000006.1 GCA_017442865.1 Lachnospiraceae bacterium
CCCCCCCGCCGAAGTGTCTGGTTGTATGCTCTTTTGTTTTGATAAATATTTTTTTAAATTGGAGGATTTTGAATGAACAAAAGCAGAAATTATGGCTGTAAATCATGATTTTACAATTAACTTTGTTGGAGCAAATGGTCGTATTGCATTCGAATCGGGAGCAAGGAAAATCGGAAATGAAGAACTTGTCCGAATAGATTTTGAAAAAATTAATGCCATATAAATCCTTTTTTATAAAACACAAAAAAAATAGTGGATAAACTTCTTTTTAATTAAAGAATTTATCCACTATAAAAAAGTTGTACAGGGGCGGAAGGACTCGAACCCTCGACATTTGGTTTTGGAGACCAACGTTCTACCGACTGAACTA
Organism: Lachnospiraceae bacterium; assembly: GCA_017442865.1. Lineage (GTDB taxonomy): Bacteria > Bacillota > Clostridia > Lachnospirales > Lachnospiraceae > JAFRXK01. The sequence goes on from JAFRXK010000006.1 coordinate 371, forward strand.
CACCCCTATCATGCAGAAATTATGTCTGCCATATTGTTATACCACATAGTACGGAGTTTGTCAACTTAATAGTGTTATTTTTCTCAAAAATTAAATCAATTAAAAAAATAGCAGTGGGAAAATGATGATGAAAGGAGATGCAGCTTTTGCCAGCCCGGATAAAGTATATGAGTTTGGCTATTTTTTTGTTCATCAGGTTAAATGCAAGGTTGACAAATGTATACACCGGAACTATACTTTTTATATAAATATTTATTCGGTAGGTGAGGCTACCATAAGGATATGGATTGCTGCCGCAAAGTAGTGGAGACACTATGCGAGGGTTAACAGCTTATGTTGTAAAGGCATAGGATAATGCAATTTCACGCCTTACGGAGTTAAAGCTTGAACGAGTTTTGATGCTGTTTTTACCTGCCGGATTGGCAGGTTTTTGTTTGTATTAAGGTTTTTTCTTAGGCAATGCCTGTTAATGAGTTTATTAATCCATTTAATGCAGAGACTATGAAAAAAGAAAGGTAAGGTGAGAATATGGATAGCAGTCCGAGTCGAGGGCAGGATTATCACAGTGATAAGAGGCTAAAGTATTTGTATTCTCGCACTTTTTTATACGAGATAGAATGTATTAATTATGCATTGTAAATATAATTTGTGTCCGGAATAATATTATTATTTTATATAATATAAAAGGTTGATGATATCGCCTGCAGATGCTTTAAGCCTCTATATAAGGAGGTAGAAAGGATGTCATTAGAGAATTTAGAAGAGATTGAGGAGTTAATTGAGAACAAAGAGTTTAGAAAAATAAAGTCTGAATTAGAAGACGAAAATGTTGTAGATATAGCGGAATTTTTATCAGAGCTGGAGAATAAATATCTTGCGGTTATTTTCAGGCTGCTTCCAAAGAAGAAGGCAGCGGAGGTGTTTTCTTATATGGAGAAGGACCAGCAGATGGTTTTGCTGGATTTGTTCTCTGATAAGGAAATGAAGGATGTCATGGATTCCATGTTTGCGGATGATATGGTTGATTTGCTTGAGGATATGCCGGCGAATGTTGTTACGAGAGTTCTTGGAAAGGTGGATAAGGAGACAAGAGAAGCGGTCAATAAGATGCTTAAATATCCTGACGACAGTGCGGGAAGCATCATGACGATTGAGTTCGTGGAGCTTGCGCCGGATATGACGGTAGCACAGGCTCTGGACAAAATCAGACAGGTGGGCATCAAAAGTGAGACGGTATATTCGTGTTATGTTGTGAAAAACCATGAGCTGCTTGGCGTTGTGTCTGCAAAGGACCTTATGACAAATCCTGTGGAAACGCCGATTGCAGATCTGATGAACGAAAATATAATCTCCGTACATACAACCGATGACAGGGAGGAGGTTGCAAATCTTTTCAGAAAGTACGACCTTATCGCGCTTCCGGTGCTTGATGTGGAGGATTATATGGTCGGAATAGTAACAGTCGATGATGCTATTGATGTCCTCACGACAGAGACGACTGAGGATATGCAGAAGATGGCGGCTATGACCGTTAGTGAGGAATCATATTTTGACACCTCTGTGTTCCAGCATGCAAAGAACAGGATAGTGTGGCTGTTAATACTTATGCTTTCGTCCACATTTACAGGCATGATTATTACTAAGTATGAAAATGCATTTGCGGCGGTGCCATTACTGGTATCATTTATTCCGATGCTTATGGACACCGGCGGAAACTGCGGTTCACAAAGCTCGACGCTTATTATCCGCGGACTCGCCATTGACGAGATACATTTTAATGATATATTTAAGATAGTATGGAAGGAATTCAGGGTGTCGATGTTGGTAAGCCTGGCGCTGGCGCTTGCGAATGGCGTGAGAGTATATATTATGTATCATGACCTTTCAATGGCTGTAGTAGTTGCATTTTCACTTGTGTTTACTGTTGTTGTGGCAAAGCTTATAGGCTGTATGCTTCCGGTGTTTGCAAAGATGATACGACTTGACCCGGCGATAATGGCTGCGCCGCTCATCACGACAATTGTGGATTTGTGCTCCATTATGATTTATTTTAAAATTGCAACGATGGTGTTTAAATTATAGAATCGGTATTTTAGAAGTGGCAAAGTATCAATTTACCGTGCGTCCGGCGAAAAACATGGCGCTCTGTGTGAGATTTTGCAGTCAGCTTGGTACGTTCTGCATTGGCTGTGCGTCCGGCAAAATATTTGGAGGTTTGTATGGGCATAATATCGGTATTATTATACAATCTTGAAAATGATAAGGGTGCGAAGATAGTAAAGCTTTGCACAAGCCTGTCAATCAGAGCTATACATGTTAAGCAGGAGGAGTATTTTATGCCTATAGAGTTGCTTTTGGGAAAAAGGCGCTCAGAGGACTCTGATTTAGCAGATAAGAGCAGTGCTTCAGGCGACGGGAGTGCGGCAGATGAAGCCCTGCAGCAGGCTGAAAATGCAGGATTTGAGCCGCAGGAGGATACTATTGATGAAGAAATGCTGGTGATGTGCGGCTTTAACAGGAGGCTGCTTGATATATTTTTAAGAGAATATAAAAAGAGACATATTGCACCGGTATCACTTAAGGCTGTGCTCACAGAGCACAACAGAGCGTGGAGTTCAAATGTGCTGTATTGTGAATTGTGCCGGGAGAGGACTGCAATCAGTGAGAGACTGAAAAAATAAGGTCAATTAGATTTTACATGGATGAGGAGCAAAGCGGCGGCGGAAACGGAGAGAATACAATGGACGATTATATGATAGGAAGCGACAGGTTAAGAGTGTATTTTCGCATTGAAGAGGGTGAGCTTTCACACACAAGATTTGAGCGCATGGGCGTAATGGAGAAAATTGTGCTGGATGAAAAGCATACCTTCTGCAGCGTTGAACAGACAGACCCGAGACTTAAAACGTGCTACGGAGTAGGACTTATCGGTGAATATGTGTGGGATGAGCCTGCGCTTAATGCGAAAAAAGGAGAGAAGTTTCCGAAGCTTAGCGTCGGTCTTTTGACACAGAAAAAGGACAACCGCGCATTTCGGTTTATGGAAAAGTATGATGTCGATAAATATGATATGTCATATACCTTTGACAAAAACAGAGCCGAATTTATTATGGAGCCTAAGGAGTGCATGGGTATAGCTGTCAGAATGAAAAAGACGGTGACAGTAGAAGAAAATGTTATCATAGCGCATATGTCGGTTGAAAATGTCGGCGAGAAGGAAATTGATGCCTACGAGTACCAGCACAACTTTGTGAATATAGACAATATTAAGCTGGGACCGGGATATGAGCTGTATATGCCTTTTTATAAGGATGAAGGCAATTTTGACAAGTGCGTGCGTGAAAACTACAAGCCGGTAAAGCCGCATTTTCTTGTGTATATTTTAAAATATGTCAAGAAGGTGAAGTGGTTTGAGGGCTTCATGAAGATGAAGAACGGAACGGTGCGCTGGCTTAAACCGATGAATGGATATACGTTCTGGACTATTACGGACAATATTGATTCTCAAAAAGGGTTGTACTGGCGTTTAAGCCATAAGGACTCAAAAGCTTCTGTTGAGGAGCACTTTTCCTTTGTACCAGTCAAGGTTGTAAACTGGGGCATGGAGCACTGCGTATGTACTGAGGCTTATGCACCTGTGAAGGTCAAGCCGGGACAGACATGTGAGTGGGAAAGAAAGTGGATTTTTAATGATTGAATAACAGGGCGGGGCGCGGCATGAAGGTTTGGCTATGAAGTCAACATTTTGTGCCGCGCCCCGCCTTTTTGCATGATTGTGCCATGTCGGATATATCAAAAATCAAAACATTTTAAAGTAACAAAAATATATCCTGTGAATATTATATACAAAAAGCGTTGGAGCAGACTGTGGATTTTATTTCTAGCGAAACATATAAAAATATTATGCAGGCGCTTGCCGGTGAGCTGATGACCTGTGCAAAGTATGCGCTGTATGCCGATAAGGCGTATGAGGATGGTTATATACAGATAGGTGATGTGTTTGCCGAGACATCGGGCAATGAAAAGGAGCATGCAAGAATTCTTATGCGTATTATGGACGAGGGAGAAATGTCGGACACACTTGATAATCTTAAGGAAGCATTTTCAGGCGAAAGTAACGAGTGGAACAACAGCTATGCGGGTTTTGCCGAAACTGCCCGTAAGGAGGGCTTTGATAATATTGCGCAGATGTTTGAAAATATGGCGCAGGTCGAAAAGCACCATGATTTCAGATTCAGGTCGCTTGCGGATAATATTGAAAATGGTAATACATTCTGCAGAAATGAGGATGCGCTCTGGGTATGCTTAAACTGCGGATTTTTATATCAGGGAGCATGCGCAGGAGATGATGAGTGTCCTTTGTGCGGAGAAAGCAAGGGGTATTACAAGCTTAATTGCGAGGATTATTAATCTGGTGCATAAGGTGTCAGGCATATCCTTATAAGAAAAGGCTGTCGGTGCTGTTGGTGCAGGCATGATGCATAAGGTGTCATGCACACCCTTATAAGAAAAGACTTGATTGCGTGGTTAAAAATAATCCGGACTGCCTGTAAAGAAAGCATTTGAAAGAAGGCTCCAGGTTCTGATATGCGTCACAAACATGTTTATCAGGTGTTATGGCATATCAAAACTTAGAGCCTTAAATTATTGTTTATAATATGGGGCAGTGCAGATTAATATCTGCCATTGCAGCCTCTAGTCATCAAAAAGCGGCGTGCTGAAATACCTCTCGGCGGTATCGGGAAGAATTGTTACTACTGTCTTGCCCTTGCCAAGCTTCTTTGCAAGAGCGATTGCAGCGGCGACATTCGTACCGCTTGAGATACCGCACATGATGCCCTCCTTGCGTGCAAGATCCTTTGATGTCTGCAGCGCCTCTTCATCAGTCACTATGTAAATGTTGTCAAAAATGTCCTGGTTGAGGATGGATGGAATGACTCCGTCTCCTATACCCATCTGGATGTGTGTGCCAACTGTTCCACCGGCTAAAATAGCGGCGTTTTCAGGCTCGACAGCCCAGATTTCAATATCAGGATTCTGCGCCTTAAGTACCTCGCCGACGCCCGTAATTGTGCCGCCTGTGCCTATGCCTGAGCAAAAGCCGTGGATAGGGCCTGCAACCTGCTCAAGTATCTCGATACCGGTAAAATGCTTGTGAACCTGCGGATTTGCCGGATTCTCAAACTGCTGCGGTACAAATACCTTAGGATTCTCTGCCTTCATCTTAAGGGCAGTATTTAAACACTCATTGATACATTTGCCGATATCGCCGTCATCATGTATAAGTATAACCTCTGCACCGTAGTGCTTTACAAGCTTTCTGCGCTCCTCGCTTACCGAATCAGGCATAATGATGATGGTGCGGTAGCCCTTCACCGCTGAAATAAGTGCAAGACCGATGCCCTGATTGCCGCTTGTAGGCTCCACAATGATTGTATCGCTGTTGATAAGACCTTTATTCTCAGCGTCAGTAATCATGTTGTAAGCAGTACGGGTCTTGATAGAGCCGCCTACATTGAGTCCTTCAAACTTCACCAGAATCTCGGCTGCATCAGGGTCGGCCATATTGTTAAGACGAATTAAAGGGGTATGGCCCATCGCCTCTAAAATATTATTGTAAATCATAATCTCAAACTCCTATAAAGCTGTATAATTTTCAGGCATTAGCAAGAGATACAGTTTTATAATCATATTGCTACACACCTGTAGATGCTTCTGCATCAATGATATTATTTTATGATACTACGCATTGACGTGTGCATTGCGCTCCCGCATCATCGCCGTATTATTCTTATGACTATGGTATCATAAAAACATGCCGGGCAAAACACCACCCGACATGTCAAGCTAAATACTAATATATACTAAAATTTTAAAATTTACAAGAGAAAAAAGATAATTATCTTAAGGCATCCTTCATGCTTTTTACGTAATCGTAAACATAAGAGGCGGCGTCGCTGCCATGCTCCTCAATAATTTTGACAATTGCGCTGCCTACAATTACTCCGTCGGCGATTTCGCTGTACTGCTTGGCCTGTGCAGGAGTGTTTATGCCGAAGCCGATAGCAGCAGGAGTGTCAGGTGCGGCTTCCTTTATTGCGGCAAGCATGCTTCCTAAGTCTGTTGTAATATCGCTTCTCATGCCGGTAACGCCCATTGAAGACACTACATATATAAAGCCTGTGGCATCCTTTGCAATTGTTCTTATTCGCTCGTGAGAGGTTGGTGCAATAAGTGAAATCACATCAACATCATACCTTGATGCTACCGAAGAAACCTCTTCCTTTTCTTCAAAAGGAAGGTCAGGGATAATGATTCCGTCAATCTTTAGCTCTCCGCATTTTGAGAAAAACTTCTCATAGCCGTAGTGGAATACCGGATTGAGGTAGGTCATGAAGCAGAGCGGTATCTGAGATTTTTCACGTACACGTGTGGCAATCTCAAACACGCCGTCGGTGGTCATGCCTGCGCTTAATGCGCGAAGGCTTGCCTCCTGAATTACGATACCTTCAGCGACAGGGTCAGAAAACGGTATGCCAATTTCGATAAGGTCTGCGCCCGCTCTTTCCATCTCTAAAATAAATTCAACAGAACTTTCAAGGCAAGGGTCGCCTGCCGTAAGAAAACCTATAAAAGCCTTGCCGTTTGAAAATGCATTTTTAATCTTACTCATATAAGTTCACCCCCCTGTATCTTGCTATCGCTGCAACATCCTTATCACCGCGGCCTGAAAGACAAACAATAATAATATCGTCCCTGCTCATAGTCGGTGCAACCTTTATTACATTGGCAACGGCGTGTGCGCTTTCAATCGCACAGATGATGCCTTCTGTTTTTGCAATATATTCAAAAGCATTTACCGCTTCCTCGTCAGTAACAGAAACGTATTCAGCACGTCCTATATCATGAAGATATGCATGCTCAGGTCCGATGCCCGGATAATCAAGTCCTGCAGAAATAGAATAAACAGGAGCAATCTGTCCGTATTCATCCTGACAGAAGTAGGACTTCATGCCGTGGAACACTCCAAGCTCGCCCTTTGCAATGGTAGCAGCGTGTTTGTCGGTGTCAATGCCGTGTCCGGCTGCTTCGCAGCCTACAAGCCTTACGGATTCGTCGTTAATAAAGTTGTAGAACATGCCCATTGCGTTGCTGCCGCCGCCTACGCAGGCAGTAACCATAGTCGGAAGCTTTCCTTCCTTTTCAAGAATCTGCTCACGCGCTTCTTTACTGATAACACTCTGAAAATCTCTTACTATAGTCGGGAACGGGTGAGGTCCCATAACCGAGCCTAACACATAATGTGTGTCCTCAACTCTGTTTGACCACTCGCGCATCGCCTCATTTACCGCATCCTTAAGCGTCATCGTGCCTGTTGTTACTGCGTTAACCTTTGCACCGAGAAGTTCCATACGGTAAACATTTAACGCCTGTCTTATAGTGTCCTCTTTGCCCATGAAAATTTCACATTCCATGTCTAAAAGGGCGGCAGCTGTAGCGGTGGCAACGCCGTGCTGTCCTGCGCCTGTCTCGGCGATAACTCTTGTCTTGCCCATCTTCTTTGCAAGAAGCACCTGTCCGAGTACGTTGTTGATTTTATGAGAGCCGGTGTGATTCAAATCCTCACGCTTTAAATAAATTTTTGCTCCGCCGAGGTCCTTCGTCATCTTTTCTGCATAGTAGAGAAGTGACGGACGGCCTGCATACTCAGCAAGAAGAGTATTTAGCTCATCATTAAATTCCTTGTCATTTTTGTAGTATTCATATGCTTTTTCCAGGTTGATGATTTCATTCATCAAGGTCTCCGGAATATATTGTCCGCCGTGAATACCGAATCTGCCTTTAGACATATCTTATCCTCCTAACGATTTCCATCATTTTATCTTTATCCTTGTATCCGTCTGTTTCAATCCCACTGCTTATATCTACAGCAAAAGGCTTTAGAGACAGTGCCTTTTCTATATTATCAAGTTTTAAGCCTCCTGCCAAGAAGAAAGGCTTAGAAATTTTATTAATTAACGACCAGTCAAAGGTAAGTCCGGTTCCGCCGGCAACCCCTTTTTTATACGCGTCAAGTAACAGATAATCAGCCGGAAGACTGTCCGCAAATTTTATTGAGTCCGCATTTTCAACCCGTACCGCTTTAATGATTTCGCAGCCGGTATATGCGTTAAGTTTTTTTATGTACTCCTCGTCCTCATGTCCGTGAAGCTGGATTACATCAATAATATGCTCATTAACATATTCTATTATCTTTTCCGGGGCTTCGTCCACAAACACGCCCACAGCCTTTATGGAGGGGTTAAGCCGTGCTTTATATTCCCTCGCCTGCTCCTTTGAAATATACCGCTTTGTGCCTGCGAAGACAAAGCCTGCATAATCAGGGGAAGCCTCGTTTACATAATCAATGTCGCATGGACGAACCATGCCGCACAGTTTAATTTTAGTCATGTTGTTTTCCTCTCAGAGCTTCAAGGGCAGCTTTTTTGTCAGTGCTTTTCATAAGCGTTTCGCCGATAAGCACCGCATTTGTGCCGTTTTTCCTCAGATTATCAATATCCTCAGCAGTCTTTATGCCGCTTTCAGATACAAATATTATGTCATCGGGAACGAGTCTTCTAAGCCTTGCACTGTTATTAATATCCACCGTAAACGTCTTTAAATCACGGTTGTTTACGCCTATAACCCTTGCTCCCACAGCCAGTGCCCTCTGCACCTCTTTTTCATCATGCGCCTCCACAAGCACCGAAAGTCCGAGGCTGTCGGCAAGCATGAAATATTCCTTAAGCTGCTTATCGCTAAGTATTGCGCATATTAAAAGAATTGCGGAAGCGCCTAAAAGCTTAGCCTCATATATCATATATTCGTCTACCGTAAAATCCTTTCTTAGCACCGGAATGGATACATTCTGTGCAATTTCCTTAAGATATGCATCGCTTCCGAGAAAGAAATACGGTTCGGTGAGGCAGGAGATGGCGGCAGCGCCTGCCGCCTCATAATCCTTTGCAATTTCAATGTAAGGAAAATTCTCTGCAATAATTCCTTTGGAAGGGGAAGCTTTTTTTGCCTCACAGATAAAAGCAATGTCATCCTGTTTTAAGGCTGTCTCAAAAGGATAGCTTTTTGAGACAGGAAGTAAAAGCGCCTCTGCCTTTATCTGTTCAAGAGATTTTATTTTTTTTAATTCTTCAATGCGTTCCTTTGTTTTAAGGGCAATTGTTTCTAATATCATTTTTTATCTCCGGTTTTGTAATTACTCTCTGTTTGTGGCCTCAACAAAGCTGTTGAGCTGGGCAAGTGCCTTGCCGCTGTCTATAGCCTCGGCTGCAATCTTAATGCCTTCCTCTATTGAAACACCCTTTGCGATGTGGATTGCCGCGCCGGCGTTAAGAAGAACAGCGTCTCTTTTCGGACCCTTCTCGCCATTTAAAATGTCAAGTGCAATCTTTGCATTTTCTTCAGGGCTGCCGCCGACTAAATCATCCTTTGCACATCTTTCAAAGCCGAACTGTTCAGGCTCAATTGTATACTTTGTTATCTCGCCGTCAATCATTTCGCATACCGAGGTAGGAGCGCTCATTGAAATTTCATCAAGGCAGTCCTGGCCGTATACAACCATTGCTTTTTTGATTCCGAGGTTGTAGAGCACGTTAGCCAATGGCTCAAGCAGCTCTTCTTTGTATACGCCCAAAAGCTGCAGATTGTTAAACGCCGGGTTTGTAAGAGGTCCGAGAATATTGAAAATGGTAGGAATACCGATATCCTTTCTTACAGGGCCTACATACTTCATTGCCGAATGATATTTCTGTGCAAACATAAAGCAAAGATTTGTCTCTTTAAGTATCTCAGCATTTCTTTCAGGCTCAACCGCAAGCTTTACGCCGAGTGCCTCAAGACAGTCTGCAGTTCCGCATTTGCTTGAAGCTGCGCGGTTTCCGTGCTTTGCGACTGCGATTCCTGCAGCGCTTGTAACTATCGCTGATAATGTTGAAATGTTAAATGAATTTGCCTTGTCGCCGCCTGTACCTACGATTTCAAGCACATCATTTTCGTGCTCAACCTTTAATGCAAAATTTCTCATGACATCTGCACATGCCGTTATTTCGTCAACAGTTTCGCCTTTAAGATGCATTGCAGTAAGGAATGAGGAAACCTGTGTAGGAGCAGCGTCACCGCTCATAATTTCGCTCATAACCTCCTTTGTTTCTTCGAGTGAAAGATTTTCACCATTTACTACTTTACCGATTGAATCTCTGATCATTTTTAATTACCTCCGTCTTCAAGTTTGGGTTTTAGTTTTTAGAGTTTTAAATGAATTTCTGCCGATTATCCGGCTTTGCATAAATGTCATAAAACTATATGCTTAAAAAGTTTTTAATTATTTTGTCTCCTGTAGGAGAAAGTATCGATTCAGGGTGGAACTGCACGCCGAAAATGTTGTAATCCCTGTACATTACAGCCATGATTTCATCATCATCGGACATTGCTGTTATTTTAAGCTCATCAGGAAGTGTCTCCTTCTTAGCTGAAAGCGAATGATATCTTGCTGCCGGTATAGTATCCGGCAGGCCCTTAAAGATAGGGCAGGCGGTATCAATCGAAATATCGGACTGCTTGCCGTGCATAAGCCTTTTTGCGTGTGAAACAACACCACCGAAGGCTTCACAGATTGCCTGATGTCCGAGGCACACTCCCAAAACAGGAATTTTGCCTTTGAAATATTTGATAACGTCCTCACATATTCCCGCATCCGCAGGCTTTCCCGGCCCCGGCGAAATAATAATATGTGAAGGGTTAAGCACCAGAATCTCCGAAATGCCCAGCTCGTTGTTTCGGATGACCTTTATATCAGGGTTTATCGTTCCGATTAACTGGTAGAGGTTGTATGAAAAGCTGTCGTAGTTGTCAATTAGTAAAATCATCATTCGTCCTCCATTTCCTGTGAGATTTCAATTGCCTTCATTACTGCCTTTGCTTTGTTGATACACTCCTGAAATTCATTTTCAGGAACGCTGTCTGCAACAATGCCTGCGCCGGAGCGGACAAATACCTTGCCGTTTTTCTTATATGCAATTCTTATTGCAATGCAGGTGTCTAGGTTGCCGGTAAAATCAATATATCCTATGGCGCCTCCGTAAATGCCCCGCTTGTTGTTTTCAAGTTCGTTTATTATCTCGCACGCCCTTATCTTTGGAGCACCCGATAATGTTCCGGCAGGAAGTATGGCGTCTATCGCATCAAGGGCTGTTTTGTCTTCCTGTATAACCCCACGCACAGTAGAGCCGATATGCATTACATGTGAATATCTTTCGATATTCATGTATTTTTCAACCTCAACACTGCCGAACCTGCTGATTCTTCCAAGGTCATTTCTGCCGAGGTCAACTAACATATTATGTTCTGAGCATTCCTTTTCATCTGCTAAAAGCTCAGCCTCAAGTGCTTTATCCTCTTCAAAGTCCTTTCCGCGAGGTCTTGTGCCGGCAAGCGGAAATGTATGAAGCACACCGTTTTCAAGCTTTACAAGAGTTTCGGGAGAAGCTCCGGCAACCTCCATGTCGTCACTTGAAAAATAGAACATATAAGGCGACGGGTTAATGGTTCTAAGCACTCTGTAGGTATTAAACAGGCTTCCTTCAAATTCAGCCTCAAGCCTGTTTGAAAGCACCACCTGAAAAATGTCGCCTTCATATATATAATGCTTTGCTTTATCAACCATTTCACAGAAGTCTCTTTTTTCAAAGAGGCGTTTGTAGTCTGATTTAAGCCTTGCAGGCTCAATGTCGGCAGGACTGCCGTTTTTAATAAGATTAATTATTTCTTTAATTTCTTCAACCGCCTTTGGATAGCTTTCTTCTATATTATCAAGGCTTGCATTTGCTATTATAATTATTTTCTGGCGGATGTTATCAAATGCTATAACCTTGTCAAAGAGCATCAAATCAACATCCTTAAAGCCCTCCTCGTCATTTGCGTCAAGATTCAGTGTCGGTTCGCTGTACTTGATGTAATCGTATGAGAAATATCCTACAAGTCCGCCCGTAAATGTCGGAAGATAGGGCAGTGAGGGGCTTTTGTGATTATCAATGATTTTTTTGATGTATGACCCCGGGTGAACCGTCTGCTTTTCAAAAACAACGCTTCCGTGAACGTCCTTTATCGTCATCAGTCCGTTCGTACATGTAATTTCTGCGGAAGGGTTGAAGCCTAAAAATGTGTAGCGTCCCCATCGCTCCTGATTTTCAACGCTCTCCAGCATGTAGCAATGTCTGCTGACATTCTTGAGAATTCTCAAAACCTCAATCGGTGTTTTGATATCAGAGTAAATTTCACTGCTGACAGGGATTTTTTTGTACCTGTTCACAAATGCTTTTGCTTCTTCAAATGTTGGTTTAAACATGATTAGCCTCCTTAAACTAGTTTTCAATGTCGAGCCCCGCCGCTCACGACTTCGCCTCGCTTAAGTGCAGTCGCCCGATAGGTAATGAGCAACGAGCCCCCGCCGCTCACGACTTCGTCGTTCGCTCGTGGGCAGTCGCCCAATAGTTTTATCAATATGTGTATGTATATGAGCGAGCTCACCCATACACATATTGATAAAACTGCAGGGCTCGTTGCTTACACGCAAGAAAACCGCCCTCGACAATCTGTCAAGGACGGTTAATATACTTACCGCGGTGCCACCTTGATTCATAAGATAATCTTATGCTCTCTGAGGATACTAACATATCCCTTGCAACTGACGTATGCATACACGTCGCAGAATACTAGGAGTGAACTTTCCGTTGACTGCGCCCTCAGTGGTCCATTTAATGTACTGCGTTCTACCGGCTCTCAGCTCCCCGGCTCTCTGTAAGTGCACGATGCATTTTTATCTCCACGTCACAGGTTTGTGGTGTTATTAAATTGGTTGAATTATAAATCTAAAAAAACGAGTTGTCAATATGTTTTTTTTATTTTTTTAAGTTTTTATAATTGGCGCATGCCTGTTCAAGTGTTTGAAAATCACTGCAATATTTGATATATTTTATTTTTTTATTATTTTGAGTTTTATAATTATATAAAGATAATGCATTTTTACGGATTTTATCTTGAATTGATTTAATAAAACGATATTCGGATATTAAAAGAGATTTGTAATTGGGCTCTTGATTTGATGCGTATGATTGGCAGGTTATATGTTTTTTTCAGCATATATATCCTTTGACTTAAATATAAAAGATGTTATGATTAATTATAAGAGAAAATAATAAAAAATTCAAAATCTTATTAATTGACACATCATATGTTAGGTGTTACAATAACAAATTGAATAAACTGTACAGGAGGGATATTATGCCGAAGAGAACAGATATTAATAAGGTGCTTATTATTGGTTCAGGACCTATTATTATAGGTCAGGCTTGTGAATTTGATTATTCAGGAACGCAGGCGTGTAAGGCACTGAAGAAACTTGGATATGAGATAGTACTTGTAAATTCTAATCCCGCAACTATTATGACAGACCCTGAGACTGCTGATGTGACATACATCGAGCCATTGAATGTTGCTTCATTGGAGCGCATTATTGCTAAGGAGAGACCGGATGCATTACTTCCGAACCTTGGCGGCCAGTCGGGTCTTAATCTTTGCGCAGAATTAAGCAAGGAGGGAATCCTTGATAAGTACAATGTAAAGGTTATAGGTGTTCAGGTAGATGCCATTGAGCGAGGCGAGGATCGTATTGAATTTAAGCATACAATGAACAAGCTTGGAATTGAGATGGCAAGAAGCGAGGTTGCTTATTCTGTAGATGAGGCACTTGCAATTGCTGATAAGCTTGGTTATCCTGTAGTGCTTCGTCCTGCATATACCATGGGTGGAGCAGGCGGCGGCCTTGTATATAATAAAGAAGAGTTAAGCGTTGTCTGCGCAAGAGGCCTTCAGGCGAGCCTTGTAGGACAGGTTCTTGTCGAGGAGTCGATTTTAGGCTGGGAGGAGCTTGAGCTTGAGGTTGTGCGTGACGCTGATAATAATATTATTACAGTATGCTTCATTGAAAATATTGACCCGCTGGGCGTTCATACCGGCGATTCATTCTGTTCAGCCCCGATGCTTACCATTTCTGAGGAGTGTCAGAAGAGGCTTCAGGAGCAGGCATACAAGATTGTTGAGTCAGTTCAGGTTATCGGCGGAACAAACGTACAGTTTGCACATGACCCAGTAACAGACAGAATTATCGTAATCGAGATTAATCCTCGTACATCACGTTCATCAGCACTTGCATCAAAGGCTACAGGCTTCCCGATTGCGCTTGTTTCAGCAATGCTTGCAACAGGACTTACACTTAAGGACATTCCTTGCGGCAAGTACGGCACACTTGATAAATATGTTCCTGACGGAGACTATGTAGTAATCAAGTTTGCACGCTGGGCGTTCGAGAAGTTCAAGGGAGTAGAGGACAAGCTTGGTACACAGATGCGCGCCGTTGGCGAAGTAATGAGTATCGGTAAGACATATAAGGAAGCATTCCAGAAGGCTATTCGTTCACTTGAGACAGGACGTTACGGACTCGGACATGCAAAGAACTTTGAAAAGTTATCAAAAGAAGAATTGTTAAGAATGTTATCAAAGGCTTCAAGCGAGCGTCATTTCATTATGTATGAGGCACTCAGAAAGGGCGCTACACCTGAGGAGATTTTCGAGATAACAAAGGTTAAGACATACTTTATTGAGCAGATGAAGGAGCTTGTTGAGGAGGAAGAGGCAATCCTTAAATACAAGGGCGGCATGATTCCTGACGACATGCTTATTGCTGCAAAGAAGGATGGCTTCTCAGATAAATATTTAAGCCAGCTTTTAGAGATATCAGAGGATGATATCAGGGCAAAGAGAATTGAGCTTGGAGTAGAAGAGGCGTGGGAGGGTGTACACGTAAGCGGTACAGAAAACAGCGCATATTACTACTCAACCTACAATGCACCTGATAAGAACCCTGTAAATACAGACAAGCCAAAGATTATGATTCTTGGCGGCGGTCCTAACAGAATCGGCCAGGGTATTGAGTTTGATTACTGCTGCGTTCACGCATCAATGGCACTTAAGAAGCTCGGCTTCGAGACCATTATCGTAAACTGCAATCCTGAGACAGTTTCAACAGACTACGATACATCAGACAAGCTTTATTTCGAGCCTCTTACACTTGAGGACGTATTAAGCATTTATAATAAGGAAAAGCCTCTCGGCGTTATTGCACAGTTTGGCGGACAGACACCGCTTAATCTTGCCGCAGCGCTTGAGAAGAACGGCGTGAAGATACTCGGAACATCACCTGCAGTTATCGACCTTGCAGAGGACAGAGACTTATTCCGCGAGATGATGGATAAGCTTGAAATTCCTATGCCGGAGTCAGGCATGGCTGTTACGGTAGATGATGCAATTAAGATTGCAAATGAAATCGGTTATCCGGTAATGGTTCGTCCTTCATACGTACTTGGCGGACGCGGCATGGAGGTCGTATATGATGATGAGAGCATGGTTTCATACATGAATGCGGCAGTAGGCGTAACACCTGATCGTCCGATTCTTATTGACCGTTTCTTAAATCACGCTTTAGAATGCGAGGCAGACGCAATCAGCGACGGCACGCATGCATACGTTCCTGCAGTTATGGAGCACGTAGAGCTTGCGGGCGTACATTCAGGCGACTCAGCCTGCATGATTCCGTCAGTTCACATTTCTGATGAGAACCTTGCAACAATCAAGGAATACACGAGAAAGATTGCAGATGAGATGCATGTTAAGGGTCTTATGAACATGCAGTACGCAATCGAGAACGGCAAGGTATATGTGCTTGAGGCAAATCCTCGTGCATCACGTACAGTACCGCTTGTATCAAAGGTCTGCAACATCCGCATGGTACCGCTTGCAACAGACATCATCACATCAGAGCTTACAGGCCGTCCGTCACCGATTGCCGGCTTAAAGGAAAAGGTAATACCAAACTACGGCGTAAAGGAAGCGGTATTCCCGTTCAATATGTTCCCGGAGGTAGACCCGATACTCGGACCTGAGATGCGTTCAACAGGCGAGGTGCTCGGACTTTCACATTCATTCGGAGAGGCATTCTACAAGGCTCAGGAAGCAACCCAGACAAAGCTTCCGCTCGAGGGTACAGTGCTTATTTCGGTAAATGACAAGGATAAGGCTGAAATAATAGATGTTGCAAAGACATTTGCCAAGGCAGGCTTTAAAATCGTGGCTACAAGCGGCAACTACGCTGCACTTACGGCAGCAGGCGTTGAGGCAACAAAGGTTAAGAAGATTTACGAAGGCCGCCCGAACATCTCTGATATGATTACAAACGGTGAAATCCAGCTCGTAATCAATTCACCAATCGGCAAGAACAGCGTAAATGACGACAGCTACCTTCGTAAGGCAGCCATCAAGGCAAAGGTTCCGTACATGACAACGGTAGCCGCTGCAAGAGCGTCGGCAGAGGGTATCCTGTATGTGAAGACACACAAGGGCAGCCCGCTTAAGTCACTTCAGGAGCTGCACAGCGAGATACATGATAAATAAAATCATATAAGGAATTAAGTATATGCAAAAAGCAGGTTCGATGAGCCTGCTTTTTGTTATAAAAAAAATGTATGATATGGTAAATGTAAAAAAAGAAAAGGAAACAGAGTACCCCGCTTAAGACAATGTCATACGGTAACAAACCTGCGTCCTTTATAGAAATACAATATGTTAATAAGGGTTTATTGTCAATATTTATTTTGTGAAAATATATCTTATGATTTGAAATCTGTAATTCTACCGTAAACGGACAACATATTGTTAAAATATTATTAATAAGTTTTTTTAAAAATATATTTTTTTGTTACAATTTAAAAATGAATATATATCTCGGAACATGATGCATTTATGATAACGTTGTCCTTAGTTATCCATTCTTGTCTTTAACGGCAAAAAAGCCCTGATTTTAAGCCATAAAATCATAATATTTTTGAAGTAATTATGAAACACAATGTTAAAAATAAAAGTATTGATTTTTTTAAGCGATGAGAATACAATCTGTTAAAAATAATTGATATTTTAATTTTTGAAATTTTGTGAGGTATTTAAGATGAAGAAAATAATTGCTGTAATTTTATTGACAGTACTTAGTGTTATGACATTTGCAGGCTTTTGCTTCAAGAATGAAAAGCCTGCCTGCCCGGAGAATGAGGCAGAGGCATTTATCCGCGTTGACCGCGATGATTTTGATGCATGGAAAAGAGAGCTTGACAATGTGCGTATTTTAACCGAGGGTGAATACGAGCTTAAGGCGCTTGATGACAGAGAGCTTGCCCCTTCAGTAAAGGGCTTTGATACGCTCAACATTTCAGGCAGCGCGCAGTTTTCGGTAGAGCAGTTTGGAAAGCTTGCTGATACACTTAAGAAATTCGGCAAGACAGTTTACATAGTTGATACAAGACTTGAGAGCCACGGCTTTGCAAGCGGCATCGGCGTTTCGTGGTGCGGAGAGGCAAACGGCGCAAACATCGGCAAGACCTTAGCCGAGGTCGAGGCTGACGAGAAGGGCAAGACTTCACTGATTGGTTCAAGCATTACTGCCTATACCGCTGTTGATGATGAGCCGGACCAGTCAATGACAATGAACGTTGCTTCATGGCAGACAGAGCGCGAGCTTGTGGAAAATGCAGGATTTAATTATCTTCGTTTAATCTGCCCTGACCACGGCTGGCCGTCAGCAGATGTAATTGATACATTTATTGAGTTTGTAAAGGGCATTGATAAGGACAATACATGGCTGCATTTCCACTGCCAGGCAGGCAAGGGACGTACCGGCGCTTTCATGACAATTTACGACATGATGAAGAATCCTGACGTTGCCGTAGAGGACATTTTACTTCGTCAGGCAATGACAGGCAGCGGTAACCTTTACGACAGGTCAAAGCCTGAAAGCACGCATGCACAGAAGGAGCGCTGCGTAATGGCAAGAGTGATTTACAACTACATTCAGGAAAACCACGACACAGGATACGCGGTAAAATGGAGCGACTGGCTTAATGCACACTCACAGAAGCTTACGCTTTGTGTTGGCTGCAAGAACTGCCCGGACGCTGCATTCAGCTCAGATACACAGGTCGTAGACGATACATTTACGGCAGTCGGCAAGGGTCAGGCGACAGTGCTTGCCGGTGACAAGGTATATTTTGTGACAGTGGAATAGAGAGGAAAGAGAAGATGGAAAAAGGCGCAGACCCGGCAGAATGCCGGGTCTGTTGCTGCGTAAAATATATTCTAAAGATTATTTGCAGTAATTTTCGTAAGCTTTATAGTATTCATTTTTAAAATAATCTCTTAATTCTAACGGTTCTAATATTTCAGCGTCGTTTCTGAAAGAAAAGAAATAATATAGAATTTGTGTTGCTGTAGCATGAAATTCAAAAATATCGTCAGTTTGCTTTATAAGCGGTGGTCTCATATGAAAGCGCGTGAAATATGATTTTTGACCTTCACTTGTGAGCTTTATTTTTACACATAATTTTTCACTCAATAAAAAAGCAACACCTTTGTTTTGAATTTCGTTTTCAATAGATTTTTTATCATCATTAGACAGCACATAATTATCAGAATTTATCCTGATGCTTTCAATTCGTGATAGTCTGAAAGATGCTAATTTAGGCGATTCCACATTTTCTGCTTTGTCAATTTTTGTGGAAATACCAATAATATAATTGTATGATGAGAGTCTGTCAGTACGTATGGAATATGGTATTACATGATATGTAGAGCCATTGCTAAGAGTAATATTAATGCTGCGTTTTAAGCGTATGGCTTCCTGAAACAAGGCAATTTTATCATTGAAAAAAATGCGTTCTCTTTCCATATATGATTTGCTTGCATAATTCTCAAAAACTGCGTTTAAATACTTTCCTGTAGAACTAAAAAATTCGCTTTTTATACTATTAGGCTGTATTCTTGATAAATCGTAAACATCCTTATTTAACCTGATTTTTTCGCCGGAACCCTTTTCCTTGTTTGTCAAAAGAACCTTTAGTTCATCTTTATATGTGTTGATTAAATCATTTAACAAAGAGGTTTGTAAGTTTAAATCTAAACTATATTTGCCTATTGTTTTATTAAATTCATTCTTTTTGTCAATTATCATATCCTCAATGTTAATTGGAAACAGACTTAAGTTATAATACATTAAAAAAATCTTGTTGAGAAATGAAGACAAATAAAGCGGTTCGGTGTTGTCAAACTCAAGCTGATCCTTTTTAATTATGCTCCATGCATGATTTGTGAGGTTGATATGTTGGCGGTTTTTTTCTGAGAGGTTATTTTTATATGATTCAAGTATATATGATGAAGAATCTGATGACATTATAATACATCCTTTCATTTTTATCTGTTGTATCTATGTTTATTATAATAGATAATAATAAATTGTTCCATAGCTGGAACAAAAAAATATTAAAAAACGTTGATAATCAAGCAAATTCATTAAAAAGTGGAACAAATATTTTTTTGTAAATACCACTTTTTGTATGGGAAAAATTATGTTACAATGTATTTAACGGTTATATTAGTACGAAGTGTGTTATATAAAAATAAGAATAAAACAGAGAAAGAAGGTATAGGGTGTTTGCAAATTTACAGTTAAAAATTGAAACTGATAACAAGGATTTTTTGCGATATGAAAAAGCAACTATATTGCAGAGTGTTCTTATGGAACATGTAAATAAAGAATATGCTGCAATGCTCCATGAATCAGGATTGCATCCATATAGTCAGTGTATTATAGCGTCCAATAAAGAAAATATATGGAATGTTTGTACAGTGAATGAGGAAGCGTACAATAATATTATTGAACCGCTGTGTGACGACAAGTTTAAGGATTTTTATATCGAATATGATGATTTTAATGTAAAAATACTAGACAAAAAACTGGATGTTATCAGCAAGAAAGAATTCATGGATAAGTACTATTTTGAGGACTCGGACAGAGTTATTAAATTGCAGTTCAGGACACCGTCTGCATTTAAAAGGCAAGGTCGATATGTGTTTATGCCTGAATTAGAATTAATATATCAGAGTCTTATGAATAAGTATGATGCTGCATCTGAGGATGAGGAATTAGACAGCGAAGAGTTACTTGATGAGCTGGTCGGACACAGCAATATTATTCAGTACAATCTTCAGAGCAGATATTATTCTGTAGGCGGAGTCAGAATACCATCGTTTACGGGAGAGATGACAATTAAAATTAATGGTCCGCAGCAGATGGCTAATTTCGTGAACATGTTATGCAGATTTGGTGAATATTCAGGGATTGGCATAAAGACTGCAATGGGCATGGGAAGTATAAGAATCATAGAAAGGGGAAAGGCATGACAGAAGAAAAATCACAAGCAATTATAGGGTATCTTCTACATGATATCGGCAAGGTTATCTACAGACAGGGCGATAAACGGAATCACTGTACTGG
This sequence comes from Lachnospiraceae bacterium, assembly GCA_017442865.1. Taxonomy (GTDB): domain Bacteria; phylum Bacillota; class Clostridia; order Lachnospirales; family Lachnospiraceae; genus JAFRXK01. The sequence goes on from JAFRXK010000006.1 coordinate 20,856, forward strand.
TGGATATGACTATTTAAAAAATGATGCGCATATAACAAGCACCGAGATTCTGGATGCAGTAAGATATCATCACAGTAGTGCATTAAGCATTGCTAATGTTGCAAAAAATTCAAATGCATATATAGCGTGGATTGCAGATAATATTGCTTCTGCATCTGACAGAAGGAAAAATGACAGTGAAGACAAAGGATTTGAAATGACACTGCCCATCGAATCTGTCTTTAATGTGTTGAATGGTAATAATAAAAAGCTGCATTATCATAAGGGTATGCTGGGCGAAAACAACAGTATTAACTATCCAACAGAGGAAAAGCAGGAGTTTGACACACATTTTTATTTAAAAGTTAAAACTCAGATTACGGATAATTTGAGAGGTATTACTTTCAATACTGATTATATTAACTCACTGCTTGAAATACTGGAAGCAAATTTATTATTTGTTCCATCTTCGACTGCTAAAGATGAGCTTGCAGATATTTCTTTGTATGACCATATGAAGCTTACAGCGGCAGTTGGTGCATGCATATATGATTATCTGGCTGAGAAAGAAATAACGGATTATAAGACAGAACTCTTTGTAAAAGCACAGGATTTTTATGATAAGAAGGCATTTGTATTGTATTCAATGGATGTGTCAGGAATCCAGAACTTTATATATACGATACATAGCAAAGATGCATTAAAGAATTTGAGGGCACGCTCATTCTATCTTGAAATAATGATGGAGCATATAATTGATGAGCTGTTAGACAGACTTGAATTATCGCGTGCGAATCTTATTTATTCAGGAGGAGGACACTGTTATCTTCTGCTTCCAAATACAGACGCAGCAAAGAGTGTGTTACGGGAGTTTAAGGCACAGTTGAATCAGTGGCTGTTAGAGAAATTTGATATATCATTATATGTCGCTGCAGGCTACTCAGAATGCAGTGCAAATGATTTAAAAAACAATCCGGAAGGCAGTTATGCTGATATTTATAGAAATATAAGCAACATGATATCAGAGGATAAGGTTAGAAGATACAGTGCTGAGCAGATACTTTTCTTAAACAAGTATGAGAAAAAGGATTATACGAGAGAGTGTAGGATATGCAAACGTCTTGATAAGCTTGATGGCGAAAATAATTGCCGTATTTGTGCTTCATTAATTAATTTTTCAAAAGTTATTTTAAATGCAGAGTTTTTTACTATTGTTAAGAAGCAAGTGAAGGATTCATTGATATTACCATTTGACAGCTATTTGATATCTGATACAAAAGAGACTCTTAAGGAACATATGATAGATGATGAATTATATGTCAGAAGCTATGGTAAAAATGAAAAATACACGGGTAAAAAAATTGCGACCAAATTATTTGTCGCTGATTATAATAGCGGTGAAACATTTGAAGAGTTGGCAAAGGCTGCGGATGGAATTGAGAGAATTGGCATATTAAGAGCGGATGTTGATAACTTAGGAAAAACATTTGTATCAGGTTTTGCTGATAAGTATGCTACATTGACAAGGACAGCGGCACTTTCAAGGCACTTATCAATGTTCTTTAAGTATTATATGAATGGTATATTGGAGAATCCAAAATACACTATTAAAGAGAGCGTCAAGGAAGAAAAGCGCAGCGCAGCAGTTGTATATTCCGGTGGAGACGACTTGTTTATAGTTGGAGCGTGGGATGATGTACTGGAGTTATCAGTAGATATTAATAATGCTTTTAACAAATACACAGAAGGAACGCTTACTTTGTCAGCGGGAATCGGTATATACAAAAATGATTATCCAATACATGCGATTGCTCTGGAGGTAGCTGAATTAGAAGATGAATCAAAGTCCCTTCCGGGCAAGAATGCGATTACTTTCCTTTCTGATGGAGAGAACCATTATATCAGTGAAGCTGATAAAATGATTAGCGATACTACTTTTGGATGGGACGAGTTTGTAACAAAAGTAATCGGCGAGAAATATCAGACGGTAAGGAAATTTCTTGAGAAATCAGATGAACATGGCAAGAACTTTTTATACAATCTTCTTGAACTTGTCAGAGGATTGAATGACAAAAGTAAAGATAAGAATAAAAATCAAGAGAAGGATAATGGCATAAGAAATATTAATCTTGCAAGATATGTTTACCTGTTAGCAAGAATGGAACCTGGAGATAATGCAAGTCCTGAGCAGAAAAAAAACTATAAAGAGTTTTCAAAGAAAATGTATGAGTGGATTAAGTCTGATAAAGACAGAAGACAACTTAAATCAGCAATTAACATGTATGTTTACAGCGTGAGAGAGAAGAAGGAGGATGAAGAATAATGATAATTACGCAAGATAATTATGTAAAAACTGCAGAAGAAGTAATTCTCAAGTTGAAAGGTTTGAAGGATAAAAAAGGAAGAGATATTCCCGTGGTTACAACATCAAAAATACGAAATCTGTTATCAATGACAGCAGAAATATATAATGAAGTTCTTAATTATCCTGATGAAAAGCTTGATAACAAAATAAGAGGGAAAATAGATTATTTAAAAATTAGATTTGTTTATGAAGCTGGACGTGAAGAATCTGTAAAAAGATTAATAGAATGTGCAGATATTATTAATGTGATTGATAATATTAAGGGAAGAAAATCAGAGTATATATTATTTAGTCATTATATAGAGGCATTGGTAGCTTATCGTAAATTTCATGTTAGAAATGATGGTTAAGGGAGGAGATATATTATGTACACAAAGATACAGATTACAGGAAATATTGAGGTAGTAACAGGTATGCATATAGGAGGCTCATCTGCATTTGCTGCAATTGGAGCTGTTGATTCACCGGTAATCAGGGACGTCAGAACAAATGAACCTATGATACCGGGAAGCTCTGTTAAAGGAAAGATGAGAACTCTTTTAGCAAAGGAATATAATAATAAGCCTGTAGAAAAGCCAGATGATGACTGTGAAAGAATAGTCAGATTGTTCGGAAGTGCTAAAAAGGATGCAATAAAGAGAAGTCGTATAATAATTTCAGATATGTTTTTAAGTAATAAAAAGCAGTTGAATGACTATGGACTGCAAAGTGCTACAGAAGTGAAATTTGAAAATACGATAAAGAGACTTTCTGCTGTAGCTAATCCTCGTCAGATAGAAAGAGTAGTAAGAGGCGCAATTTTTGATATTGATTTTGTATATGAGGTCGAGGATGAATCAAAGGTAGTTGAAGATTTTGAGACACTTGCTATGGGAATGAAGCTTTTACAGTATGATTATCTTGGAGGTAATGGTTCAAGAGGTTATGGAAAAGTTAAGTTTAATAATCTGGCAGCAGAATGTGTAATAGGAGACATTAGTGATGAAATAGTTGATTCATGCAATAAGTTATTAGAGGGTATTTAAATTATGAAATATAAAATATATAAATTCAAATTTAATACGGCAGTGCATTTTGGAAAGAAGACGCTAGAGGACTGCGAATATACAATATGTGCTGATACTCTGTTCTCTGCTCTATGCCACGAAGCAGTGAAGAATGGTGAAGAGAAAATATCAGAACTTGTTGCGATGGTGCGAGATAACAGAGTGAGGATTTCAGATGCTTTTCCATACATAGGCAAGAGTTTTTATATACCTAAGCCTATGTTAAAGATTCAAAAAGAATTAAAGCATGGGGATTCAGAAGAGAAAAAAGCATATAAAAAGCTTACATATATTCCAATAAATTTGTTCAACGAATATCTTAAAGGTGAGTTGGATGTTAAGGCAGAAAAAGACAAGTTTAGCAAGCAGTTAGGCCAAAAGATGCTGAAGGTTAGTGTGTCTATAAGAGGAGAGGAAAAAACCACACCTTATAGAGTAGGAACTTATAGCTTTAAAGAGGGAAGCGGTTTATATATAATCCTTGCTTATGAAGATGAAAAAGATATGGAGATAATAGAAGAGTATCTTATAGGATTATCATTTGCGGGAATTGGTGGCAAAAGAAATTCAGGGTTAGGTAGATTTGAACTGTTGCCAGAAAAAAATATACCTGATGAATTTGTCAGCAGATTAAATTTTTCAAACAAAGGTACATATATGACATTGTCTTGTGCACTTCCTAAAGAAAATGAACTGCCGGAGATAATCGAAAATGCTAATTATATGCTTGCAAAAAGGAGCGGATTTGTCGCATCTGATACATATTCAGATGAACAGCTAAGAAAACGTGATTTATATGTGATGCAGTCAGGCTCATGCTTTAAAGAGAAGTTTGAGGGTGACATATATGATGTAAGTGATAATGGTAGGCATGCTGTCTACAGATATGCTAAGCCTTTGTTTTTGGAGGTGATATCTTGAGCAAAGTATTAAAAGTATATGATGTTGAAATGACAGTAAAAGGTCCAGTTTTTATAGGTAATGGTGAAGAAATAAGCAAAAAAGAATATGCTGTATCATGGGAAGAATCAAAAGTTTATGTTATGGACAGAATGAGGCTGTATAACCTTCTTAATTCAAAACGTTTGGTCAATGAATACGTTGATTTTTCGTTAAAAAATAGAAATAAGGATTTAGGAGAATGGCTGTTCAGAGAAAAAGTAGGCATAGATGACTGTTTGAAATGTTCAAAATATTCATTGGACTTTGGAGATGCAGTAGTAGAAGATAGAAGTATGTTAGCGATTAATGCGTTTATTAAAGATGCTTATGGTTTGCCATATGTACCTGGAAGCTCTATAAAAGGAATGCTGCGTACTGTGTTATTAGCACATGATATAAATAACAATATAACAAAATATAGAAATGTTAAATCGTGTACAAAACAAGAAATAGACTGTAGTTACAATGAAAAAGCAAATAAAAATTTCTTTTTGAGTAAACCAGCAAAAGAAATGGAGACAATAGCGTATAATATTCTGGACAGAGAGGGAACAAAAAAAACTGACGCAGTAAATGACATTATGTCGGGTGTGATTATAAGTGACAGTGAACCTCTCTCAATGGATGATTTAATATTATGTCGTCCTTTCCAATTGCATACTGATGGAAGCGAAAAAAAACTCAATGTTTTGAGAGAAGCCTTGCGCCCGGGCACAATAGTCAAATTTAAAATTACAATTGATACATCTTTGTGTAAGATTACACTGGATGAAATCAAAAGTGCAATTGCATATTTTGGACAGATGTATAATGAAGTATTCTTAAGAAAATACAAGGGGCTTGACACTCCTTCAAGAGATAGTGTGTGGCTTGGAGGTGGTGTAGGATTTGTTTCTAAAACAGAGATATATCCTTTGTATGGACATCATGAAGGAGTAAGTACAACTGTAAATATATTTAGGGCAACTGGAGTACCAGCAAATCACAAACATTCAGAAGATATAAAAAAAGGAGTGTCGCCACATATATGTAAAGTTACATATTACAAAGGTCATATGTATCAAATGGGTTTGTGTAGCATTAAATTTAATGAAAAATAAATTTTTGCCCCGATGCTTGATTTTATTATGTTTTATAAGATTTTATGTTGATAAAATGAGCATTAAACCATCAAAAAAATCTTTCCCCCGCAAACATTGTCTTTTATCCTTTATTTATAAGGAATTTGTGGGGGAGGGATTGAAGATAGAGAACCCCGGTAGGGGACGGAAACTTTTAGCCTTTTGGCTGATTGAGGTTAGAGGACTTGGATTGAAGATAGAGAACCCCGGTAGGGGACGGAAACAAATATCTAAGTTTCATAACCTTCACCTTTAACAGATTGAAGATAGAGAACCCCGGTAGGGGACGGAAACTTGTAACAACAACTTTATAAATATAATGTTCAGATTGAAGATAGAGAACCCCGGTAGGGGACGGAAACGTCTCAGGAGCTGCACTTGTCGAATTTGAGACAACCCGATTGAAGATAGAGAACCCCGGTAGGGGACGGAAACAATCTTCAAGTTTCTTACCTATTTGTTTCAGCTCGATTGAAGATAGAGAACCCCGGTAGGGGACGGAAACAACTTTTTTTCGGTGTTATATGTTCTCTCTTTTCGATTGAAGATAGAGAACCCCGGTAGGGGACGGAAACTGTGATTTCTGACTGCTTAAATATCCTTGTGCTGCGATTGAAGATAGAGTACCCCGGTAGGGGACGGAAACTTATTACTGGCAACTCGTTAGAGTAAACCTCAAAGCGATTGAAGATAGAG
>JAFRXK010000079.1 GCA_017442865.1 Lachnospiraceae bacterium
TCCTTAAACAATCATGCCGAACTGCTTAGGAGTATGGGACGACCGAAAGAAGCAGAGGAAGAATATAAGGAGTCGATAGAAATCTGCAGAGCGTTATACAAAAAGGCACCAGAGGTGTACGGAAACGACCTGGCAACATCCTTAAACAATCATGCCGTACTGCTTAAGAGTATGGGACGACCGAAAGAAGCAGAGGAAGAATATAAGGAGTCGATAGAAATCTGCAGAGCGTTATACAAAAAGGCACCAGAGGTGTACGGAAACGACCTTGCAATATCCTTGTATAACTATGGGCTGTTTTTAAATGACTATGGAGATATTAATGAAGCAAAGGATAAAATTGAAGAAGCGCTGAGATTATATCTTGTATTATTCAGAAGAACGCCTGAGGTTTATGGTGATAATTTCTATACTGTGTTTACGGGATATTTGTCATTTATGGCTGATAACGATAGGCAGGAGGATGCAGTAAAGTTTTTTGCCGAAAACGATATGCTTGATATTTTTATGAGTTTTATAGAACAGCAGCAGTAGCATCATCATTTCGTACAAATGTCCCTCTCACACGCACATTTCCCGCTTCGTTCAGCCAAAACAAGTAAAATGACTTTTGTCTGTCTGTGCGGTGCGGATTGTGTTTTTAGAAAATTTGTTTTTTTCGTAAAAATGGTTTGACATTAACGAGTTAATTTGATAGACTTTAGTAATTACAAAAGTCGTTTATACAAATAGAGAAAGTGAGGTTAATCAGATGGCTACAATTATTGGCGATGGTATTACATTTGATGATGTGTTACTCGTTCCATCTTATTCTGAGGTAATTCCTAATCAGGTAGATTTGTCTACATGGCTGACGAACAAGGTGAAGCTGAACATTCCTATGATGAGTGCAGGCATGGATACTGTTACAGAGCATAGGATGGCTATTGCGATGGCAAGACAGGGCGGTATCGGTATTATCCATAAGAATATGTCGATACAGGCGCAGGCAGAAGAGGTTGACAAGGTTAAGAGGTCTGAGAATGGCGTTATTACTGACCCGTTTTATCTTTCACCTGACCATACGCTTGGTGATGCGAATGAACTTATGTCAAAGTTTCGCATTTCAGGCGTTCCGATTACTGTGGGTAAGAAGCTTGTAGGTATTATTACTAACCGAGACTTGAAGTTTGAGACTGATTACAGCAAGAAAATCAGCGAATGCATGACAAGCGAGGGTCTTGTTACTGCAAAGGAAGGCATTACTCTTGAGGAGGCTAAGAGCATTCTGGCGAAGGCGCGCAAGGAGAAGCTTCCTATCGTAGATGATGATTTTAACCTTAAGGGGCTTATTACTATAAAGGATATTGAGAAGCAGATTAAGTATCCGAATTCGGCAAAGGATGACCATGGCAGGCTGCTTTGCGGCGCAGCAATCGGTATCACGGCAAATGTGCTTGAGAGAGTTGAGGCGCTTGTGAATGCACAGGTTGATGTTGTTGTGCTTGATTCTGCACACGGACACTCAGCAAATGTTATCAGGTGTGTGAAGCTTGTTAAGGAAGCATACCCTGACCTTCAGGTTATTGCCGGTAACGTAGCAACCGGTGAGGCTACGAGGGCTCTTATTGAAGCCGGCGCAGATGCAGTTAAGGTCGGTATCGGACCGGGCTCTATTTGTACGACACGAGTTATCGCAGGTATCGGCGTTCCGCAGATTACCGCTATTATGGACTGCTATGCAGTTGCAAAGGAATACAACATCCCGATTATCGCTGACGGCGGCATCAAGTTCTCGGGCGATATGACGAAGGCTCTGGCAGCAGGTGCAAATGTCTGCATGATGGGCAGTCTGTTTGCAGGCTGTGACGAGAGTCCGGGAGAGTTCGAGCTTTATCAGGGAAGAAAGTTCAAGGTTTACCGCGGCATGGGCTCTATTGCAGCCATGGAAAACGGCAGCAAGGACAGATACTTCCAGGAGAATGCAAAGAAGCTTGTTCCGGAAGGCGTTGAAGGACGAGTTGCCTACAAGGGACTCGTTGAAGATACAATTTTCCAGCTTCTCGGCGGCATCCGCTCAGGTCTTGGCTACTGCGGAGCAAAGGACATCCAGACGCTCAAGGAGACAGGAAGATTCATCAAGATTTCTGCTGCATCACTTAAAGAGAGCCATCCGCATGACATTCACATGACAAAGGAAGCTCCAAACTATAGTGTAGATAAGTAAATTATGTGACATATATACATTCGGCGCAGCCTAGGCTGCGCCGGTTTTATGAGCGTTATTTACACAGGCAATTAATTAGTCAGGCAGATAGGACATTGTGTATTTCGTTCATGAGGGCTTTCTTTTGTTCGTCTGTAAGGGTTATGGTTGAGTTTATGTTTGTTTTTTTCATAGTAGTCCTTTCTAGATGATATTCAGTAAGCTTGCCTATTTCAGAAACATATTTATCTTCAATGGGAGGGTGTACATTCCGATTTTAACTTGTGATTTGCATTAGCGCAATAGTTAGAGTCTCTGTTATGTGTATTTTGTATGCTATGTTACAACTACACATTAATTTATATAAAATTAATGTGTGATTGTCAGATAAAAATTTAATATAAACGTTTATTGATTTGTATCGTGTTTATAAAAATATAAGTTGACTTTCGGCTAGAGAATTAATATAATATCTATACAAAAGTCAACAAGGAGTGTGATAACGATGAGAATTAATAAACTAATTTTTGAAGAGATTATGCAGAATAATAATATGATTACAACTGCGCAAGTGCTTTCTTTAGGCTTTTCTAAAACTCTGTTGACAAACTATGTGAAGGAAGGATTGTTGGAGAGAAACAGACATGGAGTTTACACACTGCCGGACACGGTGCATGATGATATGTATACACTTATGCTTCGCTCTGAGAAAATAATATTTTCGCATGAAACAGCATTATTTTTAAATGACCTGTCTGAAAGAACGCCATTTATACATTCTGTTACAATTCCAAGTAATGCTGCTTTACCACATTCGATAAAAGAGGAGTGTAATTGCTATTATATAAAACCTAAATTACATCAGGTTGGTTTAATTACTAAAAGAAACACCTTTGGTAATGAAGTGCGTTGTTATAATGCAGAACGAACAATATGTGATTTGCTTCGCTCACGCAGCAGATTAGATGAAGAGATGGTAATCAGTGCAATCAAGAATTATGTTGCGTCTGATACTAAGAATTTAAATCTTCTTGCAGTTTATGCAGAGCAGTTTAAGATAGGTAAGACATTGAGAGGTTATTTGGAGGTGTTGTTATGAGTTCAAAAGCCATGAGCTTAAAAGGGCGGATTAAAAATTATGCTAAAGATAAAAATATTTCTGCACAGGTAGTTCTTCAGAATTATATGTTTGAATGTTTTCTTGCAAGATTATCTGCATCTGAATATAAAGAAAAATTTGTTGTAAAAGGTGGTATGCTAATATTGTGTGAGATTGGACGCCGTTTATGATACGATAGTTACGCCACTTTCTATTGATGTGTCAACAGGTGATATTATAACTCCGGAAGCAGTAAAATATGAATTCAGTGGCATTTTTGATGAAAATATAAAAATTAGTTTATGGTGATATAATATTGAGACGGTTATGGCTGAAAAGATGGAAACTATTTTCAGTAGAGGCGTGTTTACAACAAGACCAAGAGATTTTTATGATATTTACATACTGACAACAACACAAAAGTTTGATAGAAAAGTTTTTGAAGATGCACTTAAAGCAACAGCAAAGCATAGAGGAAGCCTTGACAAAATAGCAGATGCAAATAATATTATTGAGCAGATTTATGAAAGTAATGAACTGAAAGCAATGTGGGGAAAGTATCAGAAGAAATTTGCATACGCAGAAGATATTCAATACGAGAGCATAATTGCTAAAATTAAAGAGCTTATACCAAAAGGAGAATAGTTTGATATTTATTATTAAACCCGATAATTATAATTAATTTCATGCATAATATAAATAGCATGGTTGACAAATCGTATTGTTAGTTTAAAATTGTTAAAGAATGATTTTTCACGAAGGGAGAAATATTATGGAGAAGAAACCATTTGTTACGTTAGAACAGCTTAAGGAAATCGATAAGACTTATCCTACGCCGTATCATTTGTATGATGAGAAGGGCATCAGGGAGAATGCTAAGAGGCTTAAGGAGGCCTTTTCATGGAATAAAGGATATAAGGAGTATTTTGCGGTTAAGGCAACTCCGAACCCGTATCTGCTCAATATTTTAAAGGAGTATGGCTGCGGCTGCGACTGCTCGTCTATGACGGAGCTTATGCTTGCGGATGCACTTGATTTTGCAGGTGAGGACATTATGTTTTCATCAAATGCCACGCCGGCAGAGGAGTTTAGATTTGCACGCAAGATTAATGCGACTATCAATCTTGATGATTTTACGCACATTGAGTATCTTGAGAAGAATGCCGGCATTCCTGAGACGATAAGCTGCAGGTACAATCCGGGTGGAATTTTCAAAATAAGCAATGATATTATGGATAATCCGGGCGATGCGAAGTATGGCTTTACGCACGACCAGATTATAGAGGGCTTTAAGATTTTAAAGGCAAAGGGCGTTAAGACCTTCGGACTTCACGCATTTCTTGCAAGCAACACTGTTACAAATGATTATTATCCGATGCTTGCGAAGGTGCTGTTTGAGCTTGCGGTTGAGCTTAAGGAAAAGACAGGCGCACATATTAAGTTCATCAACCTTTCGGGCGGAATCGGTATTCCTTACCGTCCTGACCAGGAGCCGAATGACATTATGGTTATCGGAGAGGGCGTAAGAAAGGTTTATGAGGAGGTTTTAGTTCCTGCCGGCATGGATGATGTGGCTATTTATACTGAGCTTGGCAGATTTATGATGGGCCCGTATGGCTGTCTTGTTACAAAGGCTATCCATGAGAAGCACATTCACAAGGAATACATCGGCTGCGATGCCTGCGCCGCAAATCTTATGCGTCCGGCAATTTACGGCGCATACCACCACATTACTGTTGCAGGCAAGGAGAATGCACCTTGCGACCACATGTATGACGTTACAGGCTCGCTCTGCGAAAACAGCGACAAGTTTGCAATCGACAGAATGCTTCCGAAGATTGATATGGGTGATTTCCTTATTATTCACGATACAGGTGCTCACGGCTATTCGATGGGCTACAACTACAACGGAAAGTTAAGGTCGGCAGAGCTTCTTCTTAAGGAGGACGGAAGCGTGCAGCTTATCAGAAGGGCGGAGACAGCGAAGGATTATTTTGCAACCTTTGATTTTTCTGATATTCTTGATAAGATGGATTACAGCGAGAAAAAATAATTTAATAATAAGTTAAAAAAGACAGAATTTCTATGTTCCGGTGAGTAAAAGGTCAGGCAGATGTAACTGCTTCCTGATATTTTAATGTATGAATTTGCCCCTTAAGCGGACAGACCTGATGGTCTAAACTGCTTAAGGGGAATTTCTTTTTGTGGAAGATACTTTTGTGATTTGATATACTGAGTGAAGCTTTTTGTACTTTAGAATGTGCATAATAACATACTTGATTGGATGCGAGATGTTTGGTGGTTTAGAGAACATTTTAACTTTAAATATGGTCAAAATCACATTACGGGTCTATAATATCATTATAAAGACGAGGAGGACATAAAATTGAAGCACAACGGAAAAGAATATATAGAAGATATGCCTCATGATTTTGAGGAGCTTAAGGAAATAATTACAATACTGCGCAGTGATAACGGCTGCAGATGGGACAGGGCACAGACGCTGGAATCATTGAAAAAATGCCTTGTAAATGAGACGCAGGAGGTGCTTGAGGCAATCGACAATGACGACCATGAGAATTTGTGCGAGGAGCTGGGTGATGTACTCCTGCAGGTGCTTATGCAGAGTGAAATTGCAAAGGAAAACGGCTGGTTTACATTTGATGATGTGGTGCAGATGCTTTCAGAGAAGATGATACGCAGACACCCTCATGTGTTCGGAGATGCTGTCGCGAATACGCCGGAGGAGAGTCTTGCGCTGTGGAGGAAAATTAAAGAGCAGGAGAAGCTTAAGAAACAAAAGAATAATTAAATTTGTTGTGTTAATGCATGTGAATTTTCTCTTGTGAAAAATTTATGTGCATTATATAATAATATTTAGTTTCTGTTATTCATTGTTTCATGTTTTTCCCCCGATTAATAAGAACATATTTTATTTTAAAAGAATTACAATAGTATTGACTTTTTTGGTACAGTAGTGTATTCTTATATTAAGACACGAACATAAGTTCGTTGATGGAGGTTTTTATGATTAAAGAAGATAAGATGAAAGCGTTAGATGCTGCATTAGTGCAGATTGAAAAGTCATATGGTAAGGGTTCGGTTATGAAGCTCGGTGATAAGGGGGCTGCTTTAAATATTGAGACAGTACCTACAGGTTCATTGAGCCTTGATATTGCACTCGGTCTTGGTGGAGTGCCGAAGGGACGTATTATAGAGATATACGGACCGGAGTCAAGCGGTAAGACGACGGTTGCTCTTCATATGGTAGCTGAGGTTCAGAAGAGAGACGGTATTGCCGGTTTTATAGATGCAGAGCATGCCCTTGACCCGGTATATGCGAAGAATATAGGAGTTGATATTGACAACCTTTATATTTCACAGCCGGACAACGGAGAGCAGGCTCTTGAGATTGCGGAGACTATGGTGCGTTCGGGCGCAGTTGATATAGTTATTATTGACTCGGTAGCCGCACTTGTGCCGAAGTCCGAGATTGATGGTGAGATGGGTGAGTCGCATGTAGGACAGCAGGCAAGACTTATGTCACAGGCACTTAGAAAGCTTACGGCAGTGGTAAGCAAGACAAACTGTATAGTTATATTTATAAATCAGCTCAGAGAGAAGATAGGCGTTATGTTTGGCAATCCTGAGACTACAACAGGAGGTCGTGCGCTTAAGTTTTACTCATCTATCAGACTGGATGTGCGAAGGGTTGAGACGTTGAAGCAGGGTGGAGATATGATAGGCAACCGTACACGTATCAAGGTTGTTAAGAACAAGGTTGCTCCGCCGTTTAAGGAAGCAGAATTTGATATTATGTTTGGTAAGGGCATATCTGTTGAAGGAGATATTCTTGATCTGGCTGTAAAGAATCGTATTGTAGAAAAGAGCGGTGCATGGTTTTCGTATAACAACGAGAAGATTGGACAGGGAAGAGAGAATGCAAAAATATTCCTTGAGACAAATCCGGAAATCATGAAAGAAATCGAAGAAAAAGTCAGACAATTCTATGGATTGAGTGATAAAGTTCAGACTGATTCAGAATAATAATTATATTTGGACTTGACAAATAAGTATATATAGTGTAGAATTGTTTTGTTGTAGTTTTGTACAATGAAAATTTAATAGAGGGAGGTGCTCCTGTTGGGTGAATATTTACCGATAATTATTGCTGTTATTATTACGGCATTAGTAGTATTCGCAATCTCTTGGTTCTTATTTATTGCCATATATAAAAGAAATTATGAGGCGAAGGTTGGAAAAGCCGAAGAGAAGTCGAGAGAGATAATAGATGAAGCGCAGACGATTGCTGAAACAAAGAGAAGAGAAGCTCTTTTGGAGGCAAAAGAAGAGTCAATCAGAACAAAGAATGAACTTGAAAAAGAAACTCGCGAACGTAGGGCAGAAGTTCAGCGTTATGAGCGTAGAGTGTTGAACAAGGAAGAGAATCTTGAAAAGAAAGCCGAAGCACTTGAAAAGAAAGAAGCAAGTCTTGTTTCCAAGGAAGAGGCGCTGACACGTAAGAAGAAGGACGTTGAGGCACTGTACGATAAAGAAATCGCTGAATTGGAGAGAATTTCAGGATATACCTCCGAACAGGCAAAAGAATATCTTTTGAAAACTGTTGAAGATGATGTTAAACACGATACTGCCAGAATGATCAAGGATTTGGAGACCAAGGCAAAGGAAGAGGCTGACAAGAAAGCAAAAGAGTATATTGTTACAGCTATTCAGAAGTGTGCTGCAGATCATGTTACAGAATCCACAATTTCGGTTGTGCAGCTTCCAAATGATGAGATGAAGGGACGTATTATCGGTCGTGAAGGTCGCAATATCAGAACTCTTGAGACTCTTACCGGTGTAGATTTGATTATTGACGATACTCCGGAAGCAGTTGTTCTCTCAGGATTTGATCCAATAAGAAGAGAGGTCGCAAGAATTGCCCTTGAGAAGCTTATTATTGACGGAAGAATCCATCCTGCAAGAATAGAGGAGATGGTTGAGAAGGCACAGAAGGAGATTGAAGCAACTATCCGCGAAGAGGGTGAGGCTGCTTTGATGGAGGTCGGTTTACATGGTATTCATCCTGAGCTTGTTAAGCTGCTTGGAAGGATGAGATACAGAACAAGCTATGGACAGAATGCACTTAAGCATTCTATAGAGGTAGCCCACATAGCAGGCTTGTTAGCTGCTGAAATTGGTGTTGATGTTCGTTTAAGTAAAAGAGCCGGTCTTTTACATGACATTGGTAAATCTGTCGATCATGAGATTGAAGGTTCACATATCCAGATTGGTGTGGACTTATGTAGAAAGTACAAGGAGTCAGCAGTCGTTATTAACGCGGTAGAGGCGCATCATGGAGATGTTGAGCCGCAGTCACTTATTGCTTGTATTGTTCAGGCTGCAGATACGATATCCGCTGCAAGACCTGGAGCAAGAAGAGAGACTATCGAGACATATACAAACAGACTGAAAAAGTTGGAAGAGATAACAAATTCATATAATGGAGTTGATAAGTCTTTTGCAGTTCAAGCCGGACGTGAGATTCGTATAATGGTTATTCCGGAGCAGGTTAGCGATGATGATATGATTCTTATGGCCAGAGATATTTCAAAGCAGATTGAGAATGAGCTTGAGTATCCTGGACAGATTAAGGTCAATGTTATCCGTGAATCACGAGTAACTGATTATGCAAAGTAAAGTTTAATAAGGAAATTAAAGATGGGCAGATATCGCAGTTTACCAGATTGCAGATATCTGCCTTTTTACGCGAAAGCATTGTCCGCGAAAGCAAAGCGAGTATAGAACGATAAGTACGCTAAGGGCTGTTTACAGACATTAGAGTGCTTATTGTTCTATGTGAGCGCGCCCGCGAGCGCCAAAACCAAAAAGGTTTTGGCGCTTGGCTTTCGTGGATATAAAACCTATGTGAGCGCGCCCGCGAGCGAGAAAATCAGAAGGATAAGGAGTTTTTATTGTGAGTAGAATAAAAAGAATTGGTCGTGAAATTGCCTATGAGGGCAATATTATTACTTTGTACAATGATTATATGGTAAATGATGAGGGTGTAGAGGCAACGTGGGATTTTATCAATCATCCGGGTGCCGCGGCGGTTGTGGCGATTAATGATGATGGAAAGATTTTGTTTGTGAGGCAGTACAGGAATTCTGTTGATGCCCTTACGCTGGAGATTCCGGCAGGCAAGCTGGACTATGAAGGCGAGGATAAGCTTGAATGTGCAATCAGGGAGCTTAGAGAGGAAACCGGCTATAAGGCAGGAAAGATGGAATGGCTTATAAATCTGCATAGCTGGATTGCGTTTACAAATGAACTTATAGGTGTCTATCTTGCTACAGAGCTTAAGCCGGATGAGCAGAAGCTTGATGATTTTGAGTATATAGACGTTGAAGCATATTCAGTAGAGGAAGCCTGTGATATGATTTATAAGGGCGAAATTACAGATGCAAAAACTATTGCAGGCATTATGGCATATATCAATAAATATATCAGAAAATAATAATATCTGTCATATATTTTGTCCTGACTTATATAATGTTTATGTGAAGGTAAGTGTATTTAGCAGATGCCTGAAAAACATATAGGGGGACAAGATGCCAGGGTTAAAAAAGATATATTATAATCTGAATTTTAATTTGTTTTTATTTCTTGCGGGAGTAATAGCAGGCTCTGTGATTATAAATTTTTTTGGAATTTATGCTAAAGAAGCGTCTTCTGAGATTTTAAGCAGATATATTACTGTCGATAATACAAGTGCACCCTTTACAGTCGTTTTTGCTGGCGGATTAATAAAAAGAGCAATGCTTGCAGTAATGTTTTTGGTGTTCTTTGAAGCTTTTGATAATATCCAGTCTGTATGTTTTTGTATGGCAGGTTTTGGAATTGTGACAGGCATTGTTCTGACAACATTTGTGTATTATATGGGGATAAAGGGTGTGCCGGCGTTTGTGATTATCTGCTTTCCGCATGTATTTATATATTTTCTATCCGCATATGTTTTTCTGAAAAATAAATTTACAAGATATTATGCAGAAGAGGGGTACATAAATCATAATTATAAAGAATTTTTTGCGGCAGGAACCCTTTTTTTGCTTGGGATATTTGCTGAAACAATTAATGCATTATATATTATTCGTGCGATATTGTATCTTATATAAGGGATAAATATAGAGCCGGATAATAGTGACAAAGTTAAAACCGATGACGTTATGGTATCTTATGTAAAGGATAAATTTACTGCAGGGCAATAGCGACTATGGAAATATAAGAAAAGCCGCTGCGCAGACCTATAAAAGCTGCGCAGCGGATTTTTAAAAAGGCTCTAAACCTTACCCCAAGTAAAGTTTAGAGCCTTTTAATACATTTATATGACTCTATACCTTGATTCAATGCAGTTGTATAGAGCAGTAAAAATCAGTTTTATAATAATTCTGCCATATCATATAAAAGCTTTTCTGATTCTGCCCAGCCAAGACACGGGTCTGTGATTGACTTGCCGTATACATGCTCGTGAACGCTCTGGCAGCCACTTTCGATATAGCTTTCAATCATTACGCCCTTGATAAGCCTGGACACTTTTTCTGAATAGCGGCAGCTGTGAAGCACTTCCTTGACTATTCTGATCTGCTCGGCATACTGCTTGTTTGAGTTTGAATGATTCGCATCAATAATACACGCAGGATGCATAAGGTCCATTTTGTCATACATATCACAAAGAAGATTCAGGTCCTCATAGTGGTAGTTCGGAATGCATTGACCATGTTTATTTACAGCGCCTCTAAGGATTGTATGTGCATAGGGATTACCTGTTGTCTGGACATCATAGCCTCTGTAAATAAAGTTGTGCGGGTGCTGTGCAGCGTAAACCGAATTGAGCATAACCTTGATATCGCCGCTGGTAGGGTTCTTCATGCCGACGGCAACATCCATACCGCTTACGGTAAGTCTGTGGTGCTGGTCCTCAACTGAACGTGCGCCTACGGCAACATACGATAATAAATCATCTAAATATCTGTAGTTTTCAGGGTAGAGCATTTCATCAGCGGCAGACATGCCTGTTTCCTCAATGGCGCGCATATGAAGCTTTCTGATGGCAACAATGCCGTCGTGAAGATTCGGCTGCTTTTCAGGGTCAGGCTGATGCAGAAGTCCCTTGTAGCCCTCGCCGGTTGTTCTCGGCTTGTTTGTGTAAATACGAGGAACAATAAACAGCTTGTCAGCCACCTTGTCCTGAACCTTTGCAAGACGGTTAATGTAATCGCAAACGGAGTCTTCATTATCAGCGGAGCAAGGTCCGATGATAACTAAAAATCTTTTATCCTCTCCGGCAATAATATTTTTAATAATATTGTCTCTTTCATTTTTGATTTTTCCAAGTTCTTCGGAAAGAGGATATTCACTTTTGATTTCCGCAGGAGTTGGTAATTTGGACGCAAAATTAAAACTCATTTTAGTAATCTCCTTTCATGTAGCAATAATGAGTGTTTTTACTTATGTAAATGCAGCAGGTCTGCAGAAAAAATATAGTCCTGCATATATGTGCATTTTAGTCAAACAGCCCTTCATACTCTTGTTTTAACAATTAAATTATGAAAACTGGCTGAGAACTCCACCGAGAACGCCATATGATATCAGGCACATAATGACTGTAGCCATGATTATTCCGCATAAAATTGCAAGTGAAGCCTTTTTAATATCAATCTCGAGCAGAGAAGCGATTAATGAGCCGGTCCATGCGCCTGTGCCCGGAAGCGGTATTCCTACAAAAAGCATGAGCCCGACAAATTCCATCTTCTTAATGCTGTCGCTTTTATTCATTGCACGGGTTTCCAGCTTGTTAATTATTTTTCCGAAAAATTTATTCGGTCTTAACCATGCAAAAATTTTTTTGATAAATAAAAGAATAAATGGAATCGGTATAATATTTCCTGCTACGCAGAAGATAATTGCCCTCCACATCGGAATGTCCAAAAGCTTTGCAACAAGTATTCCGCCTCTTAATTCAACAAGGGGAATCATCGAAATAAAAAACACAACGAATTCCGGCGACATATATCTGCCAAGATTATCGGCGAACCATTCTGCTATTATATCCATAATTATTTTGTCCTTTCAAAAATGTATTCAAGAAAATATTATAAATATGATTATTATTGATGTCAAGAAAAACGAAATTAAACTTTACTCTATAATATTCATAATTCGTAAAGTATTATACTAAAATATATTAAAAAGAAATCGGACGGAGTTTTTTTGTGAACAAAACCGGACTTAATAAAATTATATCACTTATAACAGTCATTATGTTTATTTTTACATTGCTTTTTCAGCCGGTATTAACAGTATGTGCTGAGGAGCCGGATGAATCACAGCTTGATGCAGTGCCGGTGGCGGCGCTGGTATCAGCGCAGGAGGAAAGCATAGATTCGGCAGACGAAGCGGAGGCGGCAGATGGAGCTGAGGAGGCTGCTTCAGTGAGTGAAGTTACAGAAGTAACGGCAGAGGTGCCTGCAGCAAATGAAGACATTTCCGGCAGGGACTTTGGGCTGACGGCAAAGGGCGCCGTGCTTATGGAGGCGTCAAGTAAAACTGTAATTTATGAATCAAATGCAGATACGCAGATGTCGCCTGCAAGTATTACAAAAATAATGACGCTGATACTGATATTTGATGCCATAAATGCAGGAAAGATAACATTAAAGGACGAGGTCGTTACAAGCGCAAGGGCAAAATCAATGGGCGGCTCGCAGGTTTTCCTTGAAGAGGGTGAGAAGCAGACGGTAGAGACGCTTATAAAATGTATTGTTATTTCATCGGGAAATGACGCAAGCGTTGCAATGGCAGAGTACATAGGCGGCACGGAAGAAGAGTTTGTGAATATGATGAATGAGAGGGCAAAAGAGCTTGGAATGAATAATACGCATTTTGTAGATTGCTGCGGACTTACTGAGGACCCTGCCCACCTGACTACAGCATGGGATGTCGCTCTTATGGCACAGGAGCTGATAGTCAAATATCCGCAGATAAAGGATTACAGCACTATCTGGATGGACACGATAACTCATGTGACAAATAAGGGAAGCTCGGAGTTTGGTCTGTCAAATACGAATAAGCTGCTTAAAATGGCGACTAATTTTACGGTAACAGGCTTAAAAACAGGCTCGACAAGCAAGGCAAAATACTGTGTGGCTGCTACGGCGTACAAGGATGGTATAGAGATGATAGCGGTAATACTTGGTGCAGCGGATTATAAGGTGAGGTTTTCAGAAGCAGAAAAGCTGCTTAATTTCGGATATTCAAAATGCAGATTATATAAGGATAGTGACGAACAGAGAGAACCTTTAGAAAAAATTAAAGTCGATAATGGAAAGCAGGATTATGCATCACTTGAATATAACGGTGATTTTAGTTTTGTGGATATAAACGGGGGAGATTTAAGCAAGATTGAAAAAAGAATTGAACTGGAGGATAAGGTTAAAGCACCGATAGAAGCGGGGCAGGTATTGGGTTATCTGATTTATGAGCTTGATGGTAAAGTTATTGGAAAAGTTGAAATAATTGCTGCAGATAGTGTTGAAGAAGCTGATTTTATCGACTGCCTACGAAAAATACTGGATTTATGGAAATTATAAAGGCAATATAAGCTATGATAATATTTGTGCCTCTAAAATATTAGGTTTTCCCTGAAGTTTTAGAGGCTTTATCGTTTATCAGCTTAAAATATTATTTTTTGCATAAATAAGATGTTAGGGTCAAAAGGTGTTTTTTCCATGATACCTACGGATTGCTATGCACTACGTGCTCTCGAAATCCTGCCCATTATTCGAAATCCGCACTTTCGGGCTTCTTTCTCATATTGGACCCTGGTATCATAAATAATAAAATCTTTGTGTTTGCCTTTTTATAAATCCCGTGATATACTTTGTTTTATGGTATTTCGGAAAAAGGCTGGTATGATGAATGATTTTGTTAATAATTCTTGCAATAGTTCTTGTTTTTTTCTTAATAGTTTCGTATTATGAACGCAGGCATTTTGTTATAACGCAATATTGCATTGAAAGCAGTAAGCTTCCATCGGAATTTGACGGCTATACCTTTGTCGCAATGACAGACCTGCATAATAATGAGTTCGGGGCTGATAATGAGAAGCTTATAAATGCAATAGATGCCATTAAGCCGGATGCAATTTTGGCGGGCGGCGACATGGTAGTGTCAAAGGGAATAAAAAGTCTGGATGTACCTGTTAAATTAATGACAGACCTTGCAAAAAAATATAAGATATATTACACCTACGGAAATCATGAGGCAAGATTCTTCTGGAGACAAGAAAAATTCGGCACGATGGGGCAGGATTATTATGATGCACTCGTTTCTGCAGGCATTTGTGTGCTTAATGACAGGCATATTGATTTTAAGGGCATGGACGGCTCATTAAGAATATCGGGGCTTAATATTGAAAAGCAATACTATAAAAAGCTTAAAAATATTATTATACCTGAAGAGGTTATAAGAGAGAAGCTTGGCAGGGCTGATGAAAACACATTTAATATTCTTATGGCACATTCGCCCGTATCCTTTGAAACCTATGCTAAATGGGGAGCAGACCTTGTGCTTAGCGGGCATTTTCACGGCGGAACGGTTATAATACCGTTTCTGGGAGGGCTTATGTCGCCTGACTGGCTGCCTTTTCCAAAGTATTACCGCGGAAGATATGACGAATACGAAAGCACAATGATTGTCAGTGCTGGGCTTGGCACGCATTCGGTAAATATCCGCATAAATAACAGACCTGAATTAATAGTAATAAAGCTTAAGAAGAAAATATAAAAACGGAGGAAGCTATGGCACTGTCAGTGAAGCTTGAGGTATTTGAGGGACCGCTTGATTTACTTCTGCATTTGATTGAAAAAAATAAAATTGATATATATGATATACCGATTGCCGAAATTACCGAACAGTATCTTGAGTATGTGTCAGCAATGGAGTCACAGGACCTTGATGTGGTAAGCGATTTCCTTTTGATGGCGGCAACGCTTCTTGATATAAAGACCAGGATGCTTCTGCCGGCGGTCGTAAATGAGGACGGCGAGGAAGAGGACCCTAGACAGGAGCTTGTTCAAAGACTGTTAGAGTACAAGATGTATAAATATATTTCGGGCGAGCTAAGAGAGTATGAGGAGGACGCAGGCTTTGTGCTGTATAAGGAGCCTACTATTCCTGACGAGGTGTCAAAATATGTTCCGCCTGTGGATTTGGAAGAGCTTCTTGCCGATGTTGATGTTAAAAAGCTTACCAAATTATTTCAGATGGTTATAAAGAAGCAGAAGGACAAGATTGATCCTATCCGCAGTAATTTCAGCACAGTGCAAAGAGAGACATTTAAGGTGTCTGATAAGATTATCAATATCATCAATTTTGCTTCACATAAACAAAAATTCAGCTTTACTGAGCTTTTGGAGGCTCAGTCTACGAGAGTTGAGATTATTGTAACTTTTCTTGCGGTTTTAGAGCTTATGAAGATGGGTAAGATTACTCTTAATCAGGAAGGCTTCAACGAGGATATTATGATAGAGGCAAACGAAATTGACGAAAAGGACAGCGAGAACATGGCGATGACCGTGGCTGCCGCATTGGAGGGCGAGTAATGGATAATTTGGAAAACAGTATTGAAGTTATGAAGGCGGCGCTTGAGGCTGTTTTATTTACAATGGGCGGCTCTGTTGAATTAAAGCTTCTCGCAAAGGCAATAGAGCAGGATGAAAAGACTACTCAGAAAATAATGGATGAATTAATTGATGAGTACAATGCAAGAAAAAGCGGTATGAAGATTATTCAGCTGGAGGATGCATATCAGATGTGTACAAGGGCTGAATATTATTCAAATCTTATTAAGGTTGCGTCGCAGCCAAAAAAGCACATGCTTACGGATGTTGTTTTAGAGACATTGTCAATTATTGCATACAGACAGCCGATTACAAAGCTTGAGATCGAAAAGATAAGGGGCGTAAAGTCAGACCATGCGGTAAATAAGCTTATAGAATATGAGCTCGTAGAGGAAAAGGGCAGGCTGAACGCACCGGGAAGACCGATTTTGTTTGGTACGACGGAACAGTTTCTCAGAAGCTTCGGTTTGTCATCTACAGACGAGCTTCCGTCATTAGAACAGGAAATAATTGATGACTTTAAGAAGGAAGCAGAGGATGAGATTCAATTAAAGCTTGACTTATAGATATAAATGATATTAATATTTATAAAGTTAAACTTGACCTTTTTTACGGGGAGGATTATTATGTACAAAATTGGTTTTATCGGATGTGGCAATATGGCAAAGGCTATGATTGGCGGAATAATCGCTAAAAAAGCTGCATTACCGGATGAGATTATAGCATCAAGAAGAGACGGCGAGGCGCTTGAGAGCATTAAAAATGAATTCGGAATCTGCACTGCAGATTCAAATGTTGAGGTCATGAGGGGTTCGGAGATAGTTGTTCTTGCCGTGAAGCCTTATATGTATGAGAAGGTTATTGAGGAGATAAAGCAGGATATCACCTATGACAAGATTATTATTACCATAGCACCGGGTAAAAGCGTTGCATGGGTTAAGGAAAAGTTTGATTTTGATGCTAAAATCATTAGAACCATGCCAAATACGCCGGCGCTTGTAGGTGAAGGCATGACTGCTGTTGTGCCGGGTGATAACATTACAGAAGATGACCTGAAAAAGGTTATGACTATACTTAACAGCTTCGGAAAGACTGAGATTGTATCGGAGGACGTTATGAGCGCAGTTACTGCCGTAAGCGGAAGCTCTCCGGCTTATGTCTTTATGTTTATTGAGGCTATGGCTGATGCCGCGGTTGCAGGCGGTATGTCAAGGGCGTCAGCATACAAATTTGCTGCACAGAGTGTGCTTGGCAGCGCAAAGATGGTGCTTGAGACCGGCATGCATCCTGCTCAGCTTAAGGATATGGTATGCAGCCCGGCAGGCACTACAATTGAGGCTGTAAGAGTCCTGGAGGAAAAGGGCATGAGAAGCAGTGTTATAGAGGCAATGCTCGCATGTGCTGAAAAAGCCAGATAAAATTTTTATATACATTTACACGTGGAGGTAAGAACATGATAACAGAGTATTCAGCAGAGGAACTTAAGTCACTTCTTGACAAATTGATGGCAGAGTATGAAAAATGCAAGGCCCTCAATTTAAAATTAGATATGTCAAGAGGAAAGCCGTCACCAATCCAGCTTAATATTAATAATGATTTGCTTGGTGAAATTGATTCTTATATTACGGAAAATGGAGCAGACACAAGGAATTATGGCCTTCTTGACGGCATACCGGAGATGAAAAGGCTTTTTTCTGAATTGCTGGATATTGAGCAGGATAAGATTATTATCGGCGGTAATTCAAGCTTAAATCTTATGTATGATAACTTTATGAGACTATATGTATTTGGAACGCAGGGCAATACGCCTTGGGGAAGACTTGACAATTATAAGTTCCTTTGTCCTTGTCCGGGCTATGACAGACATTTTGCGGTAAGTGAGGAATTCGGAGCTGAAATGATAAATGTTCCTATGACCGAAAATGGTCCTGATATGGATGTTGTTGAAAAGCTTGTTGCAGAGGATCCGACGATAAAGGGTATCTGGTGTGTACCGCTTCATTCAAATCCTCTGGGCGTATGCTACAGTGATGAGACAGTAGAAAGACTTGCTTCAATGAAAACTGCAGCACCGGATTTTAGAATTTTCTGGGATAATGCTTATGGCGTACATCATATTTATGAGGATGTTGAGCTTGCAGATATATTCAAGGCTGCTGAAAAATACGGCAACGAGGACAGAATATATTATTTCTTCTCAACCTCGAAGATTACCTTCCCTGGAGCAGGCGTTTCAATGGTTGCTTCAAGCAAGGCAAATATTGCCGAGATA
Organism: Lachnospiraceae bacterium; assembly: GCA_017442865.1. Classification (GTDB taxonomy): domain Bacteria; phylum Bacillota; class Clostridia; order Lachnospirales; family Lachnospiraceae; genus JAFRXK01. Next base: position 18,237 of record JAFRXK010000079.1, read on the forward strand.
AAGAAGCATATGACGATTCAGACAATCGGACATGACAAGATAAACCAGATAAGACATGTGCAGTATTTTAAGACAGCAGAAAATCTTAAGGCTCATATGAAAAAGCATGCTGCTTCCTTAAGGCCTAAGTTTGACATTGTACTTAACACTCTTGACAAGGAGTTAAAGGACACAGGTCTTGCAACATGGAATCCTGTAAAGGGCGGATATTTTGTGGCTGTTGATACATATCCGGGCTGTGCAAAGGCAACAGTTGCTATGGCGAAGGAAGCCGGAGTTGTTATGACAGGCGCAGGCGCTACGTATCCGTACAAGAAAGACCCTGAGGATAAGAATATCAGAATTGCACCGTCGTATCCTTCAGAGGAGGAATTACAGCAGGCAATGAATCTTTTCTGCCTCTGTGTAAAGATTACTGGAATTAAGAAACTTCTTGAAGAAAAATAAATATTATCATAAATACAGCTGCCAAAACTATTGCTTTGGCAGCTGTGACATTTTATAAAAGACTATTCTATACGAAAAGCTGTTGCTTTGGCAGCTGTGACATTAAAAAAATATCATCTTATTTGCAGCTGCCAGAAGGCAATTGCGCTGGCAGCAGCGACATTCAGTGAATCTACTCCATGTGACATTGGTATACACACAGTATAATCACAGTCGGTAATTGTTTTATCAGCCAGCCCGTCCCCTTCGGTTCCAAGCACAATCGCAAGCTTTTCTTCTGATAAAAGCTTTGGGTCATCAATATTTATCGTATCATTCCTAAGCGCAAAGGCGGCAGTTTTAAAGCCAAGCTTTTTAAGTAAGCTTATATCCGCACCGGCAGGAGTTGTATTATTAGTACAAAGTGATTTATTATTATCCGCATCGGCAGCTTTGGCATCATTTTTGTCGTAAGGAGTTGAGGTGCCGGCATCTGACACTGATGGTTCAGTGTTGTTTTCAAGAAATGCCCACGCAACCTGAAAAACGGTTCCCATGCTGACTCTTATGGCACGCCTGTAAAGCGGGTCGCTGCAGCCCGGAGTAAGAAGCACGGCGTCCATTCCAAGCGCGGCTGCGCAGCGGAAAATAGCGCCGAGATTGGTCGGATTCATTATATTTTCAAGCACGGCAATTCTTTTTGCACCCATGCATATATCCTCTGCCTTTGCCGGATGCTTTCGCTTCATTGCACACAGCATACCGCGCGTAAGCTTATAGCCTGTAAGCTTAGTCAGTACGTCAAACGGAGCAGTATAAACCGGAACGAAAGGACAGCGCGCAATAATATCCTTTCCCTCACCCTCAATATGCTTATCCTCCATAAGAAATGAAACCGGCTCGTATCCGGCATTTAGGGCGCGTTCAATAACCTTCGGACTTTCGGCGATAAACAGACCATCCTCTGGCTCGTAAATGTGCATAAGTTCATGCTCTGTCAAGCGTGAATATATATCAAGTTCAGCTGCCGTAAAATCATTAATGCGGATGATATTTGACATTTTGTACTCCTTAGTTCATAATAATTGTATTATCTATTATAGTTTTAATGTGTAAATGTGTCAAATCGGAGGAAAAGATGAAGCTTTCAATTTATGACGGAAAATTAGTCAGTATTATAGACAAAAATGATGTGATTTACGAGGGACAGTGCATATATGATCATCATGAATACTGTATGCATGAGTTCGGAGTAGATGAAGATGCTCTTGAAATTGACAACTATCTTTTTTATGAAAGTGAAATAAAGGAGATAGAGGTTATTGAAGAGAAGAGAGAGTATATATGGCAGAACAGGATAGTGCATAGAATGAAGCTTGCACACGAGCCATTCGGGCTTGTATATGATGGCGTGAAAACTATAGAGCTGCGCCTCTATGATGAAAAACGGCAAAAAGTAAAAATTGATGATGTTATCAGATTCGAGGATATAGAAGATGATACAGAGGTAGTGTATTTAATAGTCGAGGACATTTATATTTTTGATTCATTTAAAGAATTGTATGAAAACCTGCCTTTGACGGAGTGCGGTTACACTGAAGAAAATGTTGCAAATGCATCATGGACAGATATGAACAAATATTATTCTGAGGAAATGCAGAAAAAGTATAAGGTGGTCGGATTTAAATTGCGCTAATTATATAAAAGCTTTAAAATAATATTTCTCAAAAATAGTGTCACAAATTGTGACACTGATTTTGTTGCGTGCATTCTGCGCATATGATAAACTATATTTAGTTTAATGATATCTTTAAGATGCATCTGATTTTCTATTCTATTAATTCATTAAACATTTCTATTTAATTCACTTTTAAATCTATTTTTGCAAATCTTTGCGCTAAACGGAGGTATCATATGGCGAAGAGAAGTATTAAGAGAAGCTACAAGGACAGTCTGTTTCGACTGGTGTTTCGGGAGAAGAAGGAGCTTTTAAGCCTTTACAATGCGGTGAATGCTTCTTCCTATGATGACCCGGAGGAGCTTGAGGTCACGACACTGGAGGATGCAATATACGTGCGGTGGAAGAACGACATTTCGTTCCTGATTAAGGATGTGATGAGCCTTTATGAGCACCAGAGCAGCGTGAACCCGAACATGCCGCTGCGCGGATTGCTGTATTTAAGTAGTCTGTACGAGGCTTATATAGATAAGAATGAACTTGACATATATGCGGGCAGGCTTATAAGGCTGCCGATGCCGCAGTATATTATATTTTACAACGGACGCGCGGACGAGCCGGAGCGCAGGGAGTTTAAGCTGACGGATTCATTTAATATTCCGGACGGCAGAACGGCGTGCCTGGAGTGCGTAGCGGTGCAGTACAATATTAATTCGGGCAGCAACACTGAGCTTATGAGAGGCTGTGAAAAGCTTGCAGAGTATTCAGAATTTGTGATGCTGGTACGAAA
>JAFRXK010000080.1 GCA_017442865.1 Lachnospiraceae bacterium
GTTCCTGATTAAGGATGTGATGAGCCTTTACGAACACCAGAGCAGCGTGAACCCGAACATGCCGCTGCGCGGGTTATTGTATTTAAGCAGTCTGTACGAGGCTTATATAGATAAAAATGAACTTGACATTTATGCGGGCAGGCTTATTAAGCTGCCGATGCCGCAGTACATTATATTTTACAACGGACGCGCGGACGAGCCGGAGCGCAGGGAGTTTAAGCTGACGGATTCATTTAATATTCCAGACGGCAGGACGGCGTGTCTGGAGTGCATAGCGGTGCAGTACAATATTAATTCGGGCAGCAACACTGAACTTATGAGAGGCTGTGAAAAGCTGGCAGAGTATTCAGAGTTTGTGATGCTGGTACGAAAGTTTCAGAAGGAACTTGGAAGTCTGGAGGATGCGATAGACGCTGCAGTGGACTACTGCATAGAGCACGGTATACTTGCTGACATCCTCAGAAAGCATAGAGCGGAGGTTATGGATATGCTCTTATACGAATATGATGAAGAATTACACATGAAGACCATAAGACAGGAGGGTGTCGAGGAAGGCATCGAACAGGGTATTAAGGAAGGTATAGAGCAGGGTATTAAAGAAAGTGAGGAGCGCATGGAAGCACTTGCACAAAAACTGCTTGAGGATAACAGGCAGGATGACCTGATTAAGGCTGTCATTAATAAAACTTATAGACAACAGTTATATCTTGAGTATAATATTATTGAGCAATAAGATAATATTATACGGAGGATTATGATGAAAAAGATATATTTTAGTACATTATTATCTGCAATATTGGTTGCGGCTTTGGTTATGACGGCTTGTAGCAAATCGGGAAGTGGTGATTCGGGGGCAGATTCGGCTGCAAAGAGAAAGGTGATTATTGATACTGATGCCGGTTCGGATGATGCAGCGGCGCTGATGCTTGCGGCAACAAGCGAGAAGCTTGATATTCTGGGCGTGACGGTGCTTTATGGAAATGTTCCGCTTGATGCAGCAGCAAAAAATGCATTGATGGTGCTTGAGGTATGCGGCAGTGATGCGCCGGCATATATCGGTGCGGACAAGCCATTGACAAAGTATCGTGAAGAAATGATTAGTGTGCATGGCGAGGATGGCATGGGCGACCAGGATCTGATTCATCCTAAGGGAAGCGCAGAAGATAAGGCTGCAGTTGATTTTATGCTTGAGACGATTAAGGCGAATCCGGGAGAGGTTGAGATTATTGCACTGGGACCGCTTACGAATATTGCACAGGCTATACAGAAGGATGCTGAGACTATGAAGCTGGTAAAGCACATCTGGGTTATGGGTACAGCCGGCTTTGGTCCGGGAAACGCCTCTCCGGTAGCGGAGTTCAATGTTTATTCGGATGCAGAAAGCTATGATATTGTGCTTAAGGCAGAGCTTCCTATGACAATTGTAGGTCTGGATTGTATGCTTGAAGAGACAAGACTTTCGCAGGCTGATATGGATGCGATGGCAAAGGGCACTGATTGCGGCAAATTTATGAATAAGGCATTTACGAAGCTGTTTGCGTTTTATCAGAGCCTTGGTCAGAATATGGGCGTGCCGGATGCGCTGGCTGTGGCGGCTGTTATTTGGCCGGAATATGTGCTTGAGACGAAGAAATGTTATGGAGTTGCATGTATAGGTGATGATGCCGCATACGGACAGATTATTCTTTATCAGGAAGGTGCAGTTTATGAGGCTATGCCTGAGATAGGAAATTACAATCTTGATGTTGTCACAGGAATTGATACTAAGCTTTACAAAAAGAATTTTATGAAGATTATGACAGGCAAATAAAATTTGTGAAACACTGGTTGTTCGATTATATGATAAATATTATGCTTAAGATAAATGTTTTTGAAAATTATATCGAGGGCTGCCACAGGCAGCCCTCGATATAAAAATTTATATGCTTTGTTTATATGTTTTATTTCTCGGAATATCTTGCCAGGAACTGCTTTGTTCTTTCTTCTTTTGGATTATTTATCACATCAAAAGCATTTCCCTGCTCAACAATATATCCGCCGTCCATGAAGATAATCTGGTCGGCAACGTCTCTTGCAAAGGACATTTCATGGGTGACAATTACCATGGTGGTGTGTTTTTCTGCAAGGGAGCGGATAACCTTTAATACCTCGCCGGTAAGCTCCGGGTCGAGGGCGGAGGTCGGCTCGTCAAAGCAGAGTATGTCAGGCTCCATAGCAAGTGCTCTTGCGATAGCGACACGCTGCTGCTGTCCGCCGGAGAGCTGGTGAGGATAGTTGTACATACGGTCCGAAAGTCCCATCTGGTCAAGCAGAAGCTTGGCTTTTTCTTCAATTTCATTATGAATCTTTTTGCGGTTTGTCTTGTAGTCAGAGCGTTCTTTTGCAAGCAGCTCGCATGCAAGCATTACATTGCCAAGGGCTGTGTACTGCGGGAACAGGTTAAAGTTTTGAAAAACCATCCCAAAATGAAGCCTTTTTCTGCGAATTTCATTTTCACTCGTTGAAGAGGCACTATCTGCGTCAAACAGAACATTGTTCTTTACAATAATTTTTCCCTTGTCAGGCGTTTCAAGAAAGTTTAAGCAGCGAAGCAGGGTTGTTTTTCCCGAACCTGATGAGCCGATTATAGCAAGTGCATTTCCTTCTTCAAGAGAAAAGCTTATGTCTTCAAGTACGCGTGTGTTCCCAAAGCTTTTATTGATGTTTTGTACTTCTAATATTGCCATATCTGCCTCCTACCTGAAATAGTCTAATTTTTTCTCAAGATATCTGAACAGGATGGAAAGGATTCCACAGAAAATAAGGAAGAATAACGCTGTAGAAAACAGTGGCCAGATAAGTCCTTTTGTGGCAAATTCCTTTGACATCATGATGATTTCTTTGTTTGCGATTACATTTGCAAGGGCAGTGTCCTTGATAAGCGTCATAAACTCGTTGCCCATAGGCGGTACGATTCTTTTGATGACCTGAAGCAGTGTTACTCTGAAAAATATCTGCGCCTTGGTCATACCAAGCACCTGTCCGGCCTCCTGCTGTCCCTTTGGAATGGACTGAATTCCGCCACGGTAAATTTCTGAGAAATAGCATGCATAATTAATTATAAATGCTACTATCGCTGCTGAAAGTCTTGGCATGGCGTTTCCACCCCAGATAAGACCCGGCCCATAAAAAATAACTATAATCTGAAGCATAAGAGGAGTTCCTCTGATAATCCAGACAAACACACGTACAATTTTTTGCAGCCACTTTATCTTGCTCATAGAGCCGAAGGATATAATAAGTCCGAGCGGCAGGGCAAAAAGCAGTGTCACAAAGAAAATTGTGCAGTTTATTCCGAAGGTTTCAAAAAGCTTAGAAAAAATTATTGAAACACTCATTTTTATCTCCTTTAAGCATGCGGGATGCGTCCGCAAAATTTAATCAATATCGAAACTGCCAGGCATGCGGGCTGCGCCCGCAAAATTTAATCAATATCGAAACTGCCAGGCATGCGGGCTGCGCCCGCAAAATTTAATCAATATCAAAACTGCCGACGGCAGTTCGTTTCTTTATCATGTCGACAGAATAGACGATTGGCAGTTTATTATTATAAATATGCCGACAGAATAAATGGTCGGCAGCTTATGTGAATTACAATTAAACAGGGCAGGAGAAAAGCTCCTGCCCGTTTTTATGGCATGACAGCCGTGTTGTTATTTTGAAATAGATGGTGAAAGGCTTAAGTCATACTTTTCAGCAAGCTTCTGGAGAGTGCCGTCCTTTACTAAAGCATCGATAGCTTCGTTTACCTTGTCACATGTGTCGCTGTCCTTGCGGAAACCGATACCATACTCTTCAACTGAAAGCTCTACGCCGTCAATCATCTGAAGCTCTTCGTAATCTGTGCCTTCACCGATCATTGCCTTGGCAAGTGTCCAGTCAAGAACTGCAGCGTCAGATGTGCCTGCTTTTACCTCTAAAAGAGCGTCAACCTGTCTTGTAACAGATATGTAATTTGCCTGTGAAAGGTTTTCATCTTCCTTGATAACATTTTCGCCTGCTGAGCCTGCCTCTGCAACAATTGTCTTGTCCTTAAGACTTGCGGTATCCTTGTATGTATCTGCGTTGTCAGTCTTAATTACAACAACCTGCATGTTCTTTACGTAAGGCTTTGAAATAGAAATGTTCTTCTTAAGCTCGTCTGAAATAGTCATACCGTTCCAGATACAGTCAATGCTCTTTGCCTTAATCTCGTCAACTTTTGTATCCCAGTTGATTTCAACAAATTCAGGTGTGATATCAAGATATGCGCATACAGCGTTTGCAAACTCTGTGTCAAAGCCTGTAAAGTTATTGTTGTCGTCATAATAGTTCATCGGCTCGTAAATTGTATAACCGATAACCATCTTGCCCTTTTTCTGAATCTCTGCCCAGTCGCTGTCAGCCTTGCTGCCGCCGCATGCTGCAAGCGTTGTAACTGACATAGCAAGAACTAAGATTAATGCCATAATTTTTGAAAACTTTTTCATAACGTTTCTCCTTTTTATTTGTGATTTTAATGAATTGTTTTGATAACATTTTACCTTGTTAAAGCGTTCTTGTAAAGAGTAAAAAGGCTTTATTTAATTCTTTGCTTTTGCAAGCTGAAAATATAATCTGAAATAACACATAAATAAAACGGCAGCAAATAATTATTTTTTAATTATAGAAAATATTTTAAAGATATTTTGCTGCGTTATGAATACAAAGCACTTTTATAGCAGATACTATCCGTGAATTATAAATTATTGCAGCAGGAGGTTATGTTTATGACAACAAAGGAACTCTTATATATCGAAGATGTGCTTGGACATGAAAAACATTTTCAGAGCCAGTGTCAGGAAACTATAGGACAGCTTCAGGACGGCGAGCTTAAAGCCTGTATTGAAGAAATGAAGCAGAAGCACCAGCAGATTTTTCAGAACTTTTATAATTTACTTTAATCAGGAGGGAATATTATGACAGACAGGAGCTTAATGGAGAATCTTCTTCTTTTGGAGAAGGGAGCATGCGATTTAATGATGCACGGAACAATAGAATCATCCACATCAAATGTTCATCAGACGTTTGACCGTGCGCTTAGTGAGTCGCTTTGCATGCAGGACACAATTTATGACAAGATGGCAGCCAAGGGCTGGTATCCGTCAGACCAGGCACAGCAGAGTAAAATTGATTCTGTAAAGCAGAAGTTTAGCATGCAGTAGATGATTTTACAGTTTTGTAATTTAGCAAAACAGTAAAAATTACAATATTTCAGTAAAAATTTATGCCGAAGATTATGTATTGTGAGTTTATATAACACAATATAATAGTCTCCGGCATTTTATTTAATTGTTTTTTAATTGAATTGTTATTTAGTTTAAATGTTTTATGATTGCATCTTTTTAATAAAAAGTATATAATAAATTTAATAATATATTTAGAAAAAGCAATTTTTTTGAAAGATGGTGTTAATGCTTCAATGAAGAAGAACAAGAAAACAGAGCTTCCACAGGAGAGTTCGGACTCTGTTAATTCTGATACAAATAAAAAAAAGAGCAATCTTGTTCCGAATTTATGTATTATAGCTATAGCAGGTGCATTATTATTTTTATTGTATTATCACTTTATACAGCCTTATTTTTCGGACAAGACAATTGATAAATACAGAGAGATGTATTACTCGACAACAGAGGCGGAGACTGATGTGCAGACGAAGCCGGAGGATGTGCAGCAGACTGATGAAAATATTGAAGATGATACAGAGACGGCAACGGAAGCTGTGACAAAGGAAGTAAAGGTTTCAAAGAATTTCAGTGCGCTGGTTGAGTACAATCCTGACATCAGGGGCTGGGTTACTATTTCGGGAACCAATATAGATTACCCGGTGGTTCAGGCTACCGAGGAGAAGACCGATTATTATCTCACGCACAATGTTGACGGTGAGGTTGATAAGAACGGCACAGTTTTTATTGATTACAGGACGCCGATTACAGAGAACTCAAAGGCGATATTTGTTAATGGCCACAATATGAAGTCTACCGGACTTATGTTCCATGAGCTTGTCAGATATAAGAATCTGGATTTTTACTGTGAAAACCCTGTTTTTACGTTTGATACGCTGTATGGTGATTCAGAGTGGAAGGTTATTTCGCTTATCAAGACTAACAATGACGAGCGGCAGGGCGAGAGATTCAATTTTTACCGCAGCAGCTTTGACTCTGATGAGGATTTCATGGAGTTTGTTTATCAGCTTAAGGTTCGTTCGATTTTTGAATGCCCTGTTGATATCAATGAAGATGACACGCTGCTTATGCTTTCTACTTGTACATATGAGATGAATGATATGAGATTTGTTGTTGTGGCAAGGAAGGTACGTGATGGAGAGAGTGCGGATGTCGATACGGCAAAGGCATTTGAAAGGGATGCCGTGCTTTATCCGGACGGGTGGTATGTTAAGTATCCGAAGGCTGTAAGACCTGTAGTTACATCGTTTAAGGATGCATATGCCGCAGGCGAGATAGACTGGTATTCAGGAAGTCTATACAGATAGACTATGTGCTATATGATACAGACATCGTGGATAAATGCAGTATTACGAATGTTTTACGGACAGGTTATCTTATGCAGGATATGGTTTTGGAAATAAAGCAGTATTTGCACAGAATTTACAAATCAGAGATATAAAGAATAAGAGGTATATTTGAATATGAAAGAAAAAATTGTTAAAAATAAAAAGGCTGTTATTGCTGCCTGCGTGGCAGTGCTTGCGTTAATTGTTGTTGCCGTAGTGGCTGCAGGTATCGGTTCAAGACATAAGGCACCTGATAATGCAACACTTGATAATGAAAGCATTTCAACAGAGAATAATGCTGCACAGTCAGGCAGTGAGGCTTCCAGCGAAAGCGGAGCTTCGGAAGAGACCTCATCAGAGGACAGCCGGGAGGATGGTACAGACGACACTACAAGGGCTGATGACAATTCAGGCAATGCTTCGGACAGTAATGAATCAGGTAATAATTCAAGTAATAATGGTAATTCGTCCGGAAGAACAGATGAGCAGATAGGTGACAATGAAATTCCATTTGATGATGCCGCTGAAGAAGCCATGAATACATCAAATCATAATCAGAACGGCAATAATCAGCAGGGCACAAGACCTGTACAGCAGGTAACGAGGGCTGATAATTCTTCAGGCACAAAGCCTGCCGGCAATACAGGTGCTACTACTGCAGAAACCAATGACAATGAGATTTCTTTTGAGGATGGGTCAGATAGCGCTCAAAGCGAGACAGAGGCTAAGCCTGCACAGCCTGCGACAAAACCGGCAACGCAGCCTGAGACAAAACCGGCACAGCAGCCGGTAACGCAGCCTGAGACACATCAGTCGTCAACGGTTGAAGTTGATGAGGATGGATGGACTACAATTATTGTGAAACCATAATAAAAGATTACTGGTCCTGCAATGTACGAAGATTAAGTGCATTGTACAAAGCAAAAACGTTTAATTCAAGCGTTTAATGCAAGATGAATTTACTGAACATGGATATTATCAAGGGCAAAAAAAATTTTGACCTAAATATCATAAAAAGAGAAATGGGGAGTTTTACTATGAAGAAAAACAAAGAATATTATGAAGAACCGAATCTTGAAATTTTATCCTTCGAAACAGAGGATATTATGACACAAAGTACTACGCAGCCTGAAACTGATGAAGATGGCTGGACAGTTATTATTGTTAAACCTTAAGCTGTTATATTTTTGAGAAATAAAAGAGCCGGTAAATTCCGGCTCTTTTATTCACATAGGATAATTTGATAATCAGGGGTGCAGTTTATTATGCTGTATCCTGTGAGTATAGATATGTATGAATTTAAAGGAGGCTGGTAATTTTATGTTCAATTGGGCATTTATCGGTACAGGGACAATTGTAAGAAAGTTTATCAAAGGCTTATCAGCTGTAGAGGGCGCAAATTTATATGCTGTTGGCTCAAGGAATATCAGCAGGGCAGAGGAATTTGCAAAAGAATTCGGCATTGAAAAAGCGTATGGAGATATTTCGATGCTGGCGGAAGATGATAATATAGACTGTGTATATATAGGAGTGCCTCATGCGCTGCATAAGCCATACATGGAGCTTTGTATTAAAAAAGGCAGAAATGTGTTGTGTGAAAAGCCTTTTACAATAAATGAGGCGGAGGCAAAGCAGATTGCTGAACTTGCTAAAGAATACGGCGTGTTTGTAATGGAGGCGGCATGGACAAAGTTTCTGCCTGTTATTATTAAGGTGAAGGAACTGCTTGAAAGTGGAGCAGTAGGCGAGGTATGTGATATTAGGGCGTCCTTTGGATTTTTCTCTGAAACCGACGTGACAAACAGACTTTATGATTTGGAGCTTGGAGGCGGTGCACTTCTGGATGTGGGCGTATATCCGCTTATGCTTGCACTTTATTATATGGATGGCTGTCCTGATAAGATTGAATCTGATGCTTTGATTGGAGCAACCGGCGTTGACGAAATAAATCATTTTACCCTTGTTTATAACAGGAATGGAAGAAGGGTAACGGCGCAGCTTAGCTCTGCACTTAAGGAAAACCAGGGCGCGGACGCTGTCATTACGACTACGAAGGGCAGAGTTGTAATTCCTGACTTTTATCAGGCGCAGGAGGCTTATGTTTATGATTCAGAAGGAAAGCTGATTCAGACGATTTCGCACAGCCACAGCTCAAATGGCTATGAATTTGAGGCGCGCGCCGTACAGACGTGTATAGCCAAGGGCATTGCTCAGTGCGATGTGCATACATTAGACGATACGATTGATATTCTTAAAATAGCCGACGGCATGAGAAAAGAATGGGGACTGGTATATCCTGCGGATAATATGCAGACATGATTTATAATGCTGCCATCTTGTGGCAGTTTGCACATCTGACGCATATCATATAAAAAAAGCATGCGAGGAATTTTTTTGGCATATAAGATTGTAATTGATGGCGGTCATGGCGGCGCAGATCCCGGTGCGGTATATGAAGGCAGACAGGAGAAGGATGACAATCTTGCTCTTGCGCTTGCCGTCGGCAGGATTCTGGAGCAGAACGGCATAGATGTGGTATATACCAGAACAGAGGATGTGTATGATACACCTTTTGAAAAGGCAACCATTGCAAATAATTCAGATGCGGACTATTTTGTGTCACTTCACAGAAATGCAGTCCCGACCCCGAATACCGCAAGCGGCATAGAGACATTAGTGTTTGCGGACAGAGGCATGGCGGGGCAGATTGCACGCGCAATTAACAGCGAGCTTGAAGGCCTTGGCTGGAAGAACCTCGGAGTTATTGAAAGACCTAATCTGGTTGTATTAAAGAGGACAAAGATGCCGGCGGTGCTTGTAGAGACCGGTTTTATTGATAATGATACCGATAATGCGATGTTTGATGAGGAATTTGACAGTATCGCGGCGGCGATAGCCGGTGGAATTTTAAGCGCAATAGGCGTAAATCATGACGAGAATTCACTTTCAGGGCTGGAAAGAGATGACGATGGTCAGGGAATAGATGATGACATAATAGATTATGGGGATGATGAAGGCTCAGACATACCGGATGTTTATTGGTGGCAGAATCCTTCTGATATGTCGGCATGGCCGGATTACAGAATGAACGAGGGTCGTATGCGGCCGGACCGTCCGCAGGGAGGAAACCGTCCGCAGATGCCGGACCGCCCACAGGGAGGAAATGGTTCTCAGACACCAAACCGCCCGCAGATTTCGGACCGTCCGCAGGGAGGAAACCGTCCGCAGATGCCGGACCGCCCACAGGGAGGAAATGGTTCTCAGACACCAAACCGTCCGCAGATGCCAAACCGCCCACAGGGGCCTGGCATTTCGCAAAGACCGGACAGACCACAGGCTCCTGACAATACGCAGCAGAGACTATACAGAGTTCAGACAGGCGCATTTCGGATGAGAAGATATGCAGAGGAGCTTGTCAGAAGATTAAGAAGAGACGGATTCGCACCATTTGTTGTATATTCAGACGGATTGTACAGAGTTCAGGTCGGAGCGTTCAGAGAGCTTGATAATGCGGTAAAGCTGGAGCAGAGGCTTCGTAGACTTGGATATAACACATTTATCAGTTCATAAGATTTAAGATATGCGCTGACATAAATTATACTGACAGGAAGCATAATAAATATTGCATTTTAAGAACCCTGTTGTATAATATTTATCTGTATTGACAATATTAACAGGATTAAAGCATCCAAAAAAGCTTTTGAATTATATACACTTGAATTACCCCGGGTATCAGTAGAAAAGTAATTGTCCGACAGACAAGGCTTTCTGCTCCCGGGGCAGTATATGTTATGGTAGTACAATACATAAACTCAGATTTTGAGCATACCAGGCAGTATATGTTATTGAGCGGTTTGGAGGATTATGAGAGCATGGCGTGCAGGCATAATACTCCTGCATAATTAATATAGTCTTATGAGAATATTGATATAGAGTATGGAGGGTTAAATAAAATGGGAGACAGGCTTACAAAAAGTGACGTTGAAAAAATTGAAAAGGAAATCGAGTATAGAAAGCTGGTAGTAAGAAAAGAAGCGCTGGAGGCGGTAAAGGAAGCAAGAGCACAGGGCGATTTGAGCGAAAATTTTGAGTATTATGCCGCAAAAAGGGACAAGAACCGCAACGAGAGCAGAATCAGATATCTGGAGAGAATGATAAAGCTGGCCGAAATAGTGGATGATGAGTCAAAGGATGACGAGGTCGGCATTAACAATACGGTTGAGATTTATTTTGAGGATGATGACGAGACGGAGGAGTACAGGCTGGTTACAAGCGTAAGAGGCAATTCGCTTGCTAACTTAATCAGCATTGAATCGCCTCTTGGAAATGCTATCGCAGGACATAAGGCCGGCGACAGAGTATTTGTAAAAATAAATGAAGCTGCCGGATATTATGTAGTCATCAAAAAAATCATTAATACCTCGGATGACAGTAATGATGAACTGCGAAAATTTTAAGAGAAATCAAATTTAAATATTTTTACTGCTATAAGTCTTGCCAGAACGGCGGCAAGCGTTCCGATAATTATACCTACAATTACATCGGACGGATAATGCACACCGACATATAATCTTGAGAAGGATATCAAAAATGCTATAATCAGCGCCGGTATTCCGTATTTTTTAGGCATAAGCATAAAGATAACCATCGCTACCGAAAAACATATTGCAGAATGTCCGGAAGGAAATGAATAATCACTCTCGCGGTGTACAAGTATACTAAGGTTGTTGAAGGCTTCATAAGGTCTTATCCTTGCAACCAAAGGCTTGATAAGAACATTTACAGTAAGAACATTGATTAACAGCGACATGGTTGCAGTTATACCGACACGTCTTGTCTTCTTTATGGCAAGCAGCACGAGACATGCTATAATTGCAATTATGCCGGAGTCGCCTATTAAGGAAAAGAATTTCATGATTTCTGTAAGAATTGGATTTCTTACATAGTCCTGCAAAAAAAACAGGAAATCAACTTCAAAGTCACTGATATAATCCATATATACCTCCAAAATGTTTTTAGTTCAAGTCCGGCCTGCCGGACCTGTGCCGGGTTTTTGCGTCAGTTTACCTGACATCTTCCCATTCGCCGCAATGGCATATGCCAAAGGCAGTTAAGAAGGAATCAACCCTCATCATAAAAATATGATTCTCCATCACCAGTAGGGGAGAGGACCATCACCTTCCGAGTATAATCATAACACAAGTATAGAGGCTGTACAATACCGGAAACAAAGAGGCTGCATAATACATGAAGCATAGAGGCTGTACAATAACGTAAGACTGTTTGGAGGGAGTAGAGGTATAATTGCATATTGAAATTTTAACAAATATAAAGTAAACTTAGTGTGGCATCAGGGGATGGGCGTTTCCTTATATGCCGGCATGTTAAAGCTTTGGAGGCATAAAATGAATAAATTACTTAGCATATTGCAGGCAGAGGGTCTGTTTGTTTCATGTAATAAATATATTCCGGATGATTTGCAGATTTCATATATTACAGCGGATTCTAGACAGGTAAAGGAAAACACATTATTTGTGTGCAAGGGATATGAGTTTAAGAAGGAATATCTCGTGTCGGCGGTCGAAAAGGGAGCCTGCGTTTATATGAGCGAGAAAGAATATGAGGTCGATATTCCCTGCATTATCGTTAATAACGTAAGAAAGGCTTCATCTGTTGCGGCCAGATGGTTTTACGATTATCCGGGTGATAAGATGATTCTTACAGGAATTACGGGCACTAAGGGTAAGACCACAACTGCATATATTCTGAAGAGTATTCTTGACAAATATAAGGCGCATGATACGGCGATTTTTTCGACTATGGAGACTGATACCGTTAAGGAGCGTAAGATTTCACATTTAACCACACCTGAGCCTATAGACCTTCAGAGGCTTTTTAGTGAGGCAAAGGAGTACGGGGTAGAGTATACCGTTATGGAGGTGTCCTCGCAGGCTGTCAAGATGTCGAGGGTTTATGACCAGCATTATAAAATAGGTATATTTTTAAATATTGGCGAGGACCATATCGGTGACAGAGAGCATGCGTCGATGGAGGAATATGTTTCCTGTAAGACATCATTCCTGACACAGTGCGGGACAGTAATTATCAACAGGGGAACAGACTATTTTGAAAGGGCATACAATGCTTCTAAAAATGCGAAGCAGATTATTTACGGATATACAGATGACTGTGATGCCGTGATTTCGGAGCTGAACTCTGATACAAACGGCGTAAGCTTTAAGCTTTCGTATAATGGTGATACACATATTTATTCATCAAATCTTATCGGTGAGTTTAATGCCGAAAACCTTACGGCGGCGATTCTTGCGGCATATGAGCTTGGCATTGATTATGATACAATTGAGTCGGGCATAAAGAACATAAATGTTCCGGGCAGAATGACGCTTGTTAAATATAATGATATCAATATCATAATAGATTACGCTCACAATTATCTTAGCTTTGTAAAGCTTTATGAAACAGTGAAGAAATCCTTTAAGCCGGTGCATATTCATTCGGTATTCGGCGTGCCTGGCGAGCGTTCAGCGGTAAGGATAAGAGACCTTGGAATGGCGGCGCAGGAGTATGCAGATTATATTTATCTGACGGCAGATGATCCGGGATTTGAAAAGGTAAGTGATTTGTGCGGCCGGATGAAGGCATACATCAGCAAGCCATGCGTTATCATAGAGGACAGAGAAGAGGCTGTGCGTGCAGCACTCGATAACGCAAAGCCGGGCGATGTTGTTATTCTGGCAGGCAAGGGTGCTGAGACAACACAAAGAGTAAGAGGCGGTTATCTTCCATATCCTTCAGACAAGAAGGTTGCCGAGGACTGGATAGCCGGGCAGAGCAGATAGCAAAGAGGGCTGCCGCGGCAGGATAGCCGGGCAAGGGTGGATAATATGAAGGTCAGACGTGAGGATATAATTATAATGATTGGCGTTATTCTGGCAGTTGTGCTTTTTTACGCGCTGTTTGGCTGCCCGATAAAGCGTGTAACAGGCTTGTCATGTCCGGGCTGCGGTATGACAAGGGCGTGGCTTTCGCTGCTTCACGGCAGCGTTCATGAAGCATTTCATTATCACCCTTTATTTATCACAGCGCCATTTATAGTAATGGCAGTCTTGTTCGGAAACAGACTGCCGGAGAAATATCTGCATATATTCTGGTGCGTGATAGCAGCAGCATTTATAGTATGCTATGTGATAAGAATTGTTAATAAAAGCGACGTGCTTGAGTTTGATTTCAGAAACGGCGTGATAGGCAGAATCTTATACGGCATATTATCACAGCTTCGCTAAATCTATAATTTCAAAATGATATGATATATCGGCGCCTTCCGGCACATCTGTGCGGACAGGCGCATTGTTTTTATCTGACAATTCAGTGCGGACAGGCGTTGTTTTTTCGTCAGGAAATTCTGTACGGATAGACGCTTCTTTTTTAGAGGAAATCCCGGTGCATACCGAGAAACAGTAGGGAAGCTCTGTTTCATATTCTTTAAATGCATATCTTACTGTATTAACCTTTTGGTTAACATACGCCTGATTATTTTCAAAAGCAATTTCAAATTCATCAAGAGGCAGGGAAAGTCCAAGACCTACAGCCTTGATAAAGCTCTCCTTAAGAGTCCACAGCCTGTAAAAAAGGCGTGTTCTTTCGGACTCATCATCAGTATTCTTAAGCATAAGATATTCATTCTCGTGGAAAAATCTTTTTGCGAGCTTTTCGTTATATTCTTTGATTTCTTCAACATCACAGCCGACTCTGTGTGATGAAACAGCGGCCATTGCAAGATTACCTGAATGTGAAAGATTAAAGTAATAAGGACAATCAGCAATATAAGGTCTGCCGGACTTTTCAAACAGCATATTTCCGGTGTCATAGTCCGGCAATGCGTATGCAAGAAGTATTCCGGCGCCAAGTGACATACGCTTGTCCTTTTCAAATCGCAGGGCATCAATTCTTTTTCTCCTGTATTCAGGCATCAGATTGTAGTAATTGCTGAAAAGACAGGAATCTTTTAGCCTGTCACAGTCCGCAATATAAACCTTTGTTTCATTAGAATTAATTAAAAAATCATTCATGGGTTATCACTCTGTAAAAACATATTTTATGGTTTGTATTATTTTTGTAACAAATATTATACAATAAGTTAACGCAATTGTCATCTTCTTAAGTACTTATATTATTGAAAAGAAAAAAATGCTATAATATAATAAAAAAAATTAGATGGATACGAAAATCATTTTGTGAGTTCGTAAATCAGATTTAAAACTATGAAAAGGAGAGATATATTATGGATATTACAGAAATAATTGTTGAAAATGAATGCGTTTTAGTGCCACACGGACAGATTAATGCGCTTACATCAGAGGAACTGGAAGCTAAGATTACGGAGTGTGCTAAAGCATGCGAAAAGATTACTCTTGATATGTCAGAGGTCGATTATGTTTCCTCAGCCGGTATACGTGTAGTAATTAAGGTACACAGAGCTATCGGCGGTGAGAATTTCCACCTTAAGAATGTCTCTCGCAATGTTATGGAGCTTTTTGAGATGACAGGCTTTGCAAAAATGCTGAATATTGAACAGGCATGATGAAACAGCCTGTGGGGGCGGACAGATTTATGTATGACTGGCTGGATTGAGAGGAGATAGGGATTATGAGCGTTTTGATTAACCAGATAAAAAAGAATATAAGTGAACACCCTGATTTTGTTGTTATTAAGGATACCGGGGAGAATAACAGCTTTACTTACAGTGAATTTGATACATACGCACGTAAAATAGCCGGTAAGCTTTACAGGCTTGGAGTGAAGCCTTATGAATTCGTTACAATCGAACTGCCCAGAAACAAGGAATATATCGCTGCAATGTATGCGGTATGGCTTGTCGGAGCAGCATTTGCTCCTTTGTCGGTATCGTATCCTGAGGAGCGTATAAATTTTATACGCAGCGACTGTAAGGCAAAGGCAGTCATTAATGATAAATTCCTTAAAAATATTGTTGATGAAGAGGCCTTTGAGGGTGAGATTGATGCAGAGGATGATGCACCGTCACTTCTGATTTATACATCAGGCTCGACCGGAAAGCCAAAGGGTGTGCTGCATACACACCTTAGCATCAGTGATTCTGTAGTCAGATACAATGAATATGCAAATCCGCCTCAGGGCTTTAAGGTAGCTTTGGGAGCACCTTTTACCTTTGTAGCGTCGGTTCAGGGCGTGTTTTCGCCATTAAGCGCATGTATGACAGCGTATCTTATGCCTTACGAGGCAATGAGAGACCCTGTGCTTCTGGCAGACTTTATTGAAGATAACCGGATTAACCGTACATTTATAAGTCCGAAAATGTTAAAAGTATTTAAGCCGAAGGGCGATTCCCTGAAGATTGTTTATACCGGGAGTGAGAGAGTATCAAATACATACAGCGAGGATTTTGATTTATATGTTGTTTACGGACAGACTGAATCCGCATCGGGCGTGCTTATTTTCAAGGTTGATAAGGAATATGACAATACCCCTATAGGAAAGCCTATGGGAAAAGAAAAGGTATATATTTTAGATGAAGAGGGTAAGCCTGCAGTTGAGGGTGAAATCTGCCTTGCCGGTAATTTTGCTTCGGAATACCTTAACCTGCCTGAGCAGAGCGCAAAGGTGTTTGCGGATAACCCGTTTTATGAGCAGGACGGCTATAAAAAGCTTCTTCATACAGGCGATATCGGAAAGCAGGATGAGGATGGCAATATCATTTATCTTAACCGCAAGGACTGGATGGTTAAGATTAACGGACAGAGAGTAGAGCCGGGCGAGATTGAGACGATAATTAAAAACAGCGAGGGCGTTCATGACGCAGTCATAAAGGATTTTAAAAATCAGTATGGACAGGTTTATCTGGTGGCGTATTATGTTGAAAAGGGCTCGGTTGAGCCGGAGGACATTAAGCGCGAGATTGGCAGCAGGCTGCCTTCATATATGATACCTTCATTCTTTGTAAAGCTTGACAAGCTGCCGGTAAATGCAAACGGAAAGCTTGACAGGGGTGCGCTTATGCCTCCTGAGGCAGGCAATTTCAAAAATGATTATATTGCGCCTGAAACTGATTTGCAGAAGATGCTCTGCAGGGCTTATGAAAAAGTTTTATCGGTAAGCGACGTGGGTATAGATGATGATTTCTTTGCACTGGGCGGAGACTCAATCAAGTGCGCAATGGTTTCTTCGGAATGCGGCATTTATAAGATTTCAACTGCCGATATTTTTGAGGGAAAGACCCCGAGAATGATTGAGCGGCTGCTTATAAACAGGGCGTCAAAGAAAGCTATAGTAAGAAAGAAAGACAGACCGCGCATTTATCCTCTTACTCCATTTGAAAGAGGCATGTATCTTGAGCAGAAGCTCAATGAAAAATCCACGGTTTACAACCTTAATATTGCAGCAATTATCAAAGGCTCGGATATTGATACCGTTAAAAATGCGCTTAACAATGTATTTGCGGTACATGAGGCGTTCCATTCATTATACAGCGAAAACAACGGACTTCCGGTACGTATGGTGACGGATAAGCTGCCTGAAATAGTTGAAAAGGAAGCTGCAGACCGTAAAGAGGTAATATCAATCATCGATAATTATGCTGTGCCTTTTAATTTAAACGAGGACATACCTGTAAGGCCGACCTTGTATAAGCTTAATGACGGTTCGATTATTGTGCATATGGCAATTCATCATATTGCCTTTGACGGAGGCTCGGCAAAGACCTTTGTGAAGGAACTGATTGAAGGCTTAAACGGCAGGGCGGTAGAAGCACCTGAGCTTGATTTATCAGATATTTATGACCAGGGCTTTGGCGAAAAGCATCAGAGCGGCCTTGATTTTTACCATGAATTGTTTGCTGACGGAGTGCCTGTTAATGATATGCCGGTTAAGGGCAAGCGTCCGAAGGTGCATCCGCTTTCAGACAGGGAGATAGTCTTTGCCTATGACAATGAAAGCTTAAAGAAGCTTGATGATACTGCAAGGGCTTACGAGATGACAGAGTTTGAGCTTATTTTTGCCGCAGTTTCAATGACACTTGCAAAATATACGTCTTCAGAGGATGTTATACTTGGTATACCGACAAATATGCGTCCTGCACAGGCAGATGATGTAATCGGTATGTTTGTAAATACAGCGCCGGTACGAGTTAAGCCTAAGCGCGATATGAAGATTGCAGAGTATCTTAAGACATCAAGCAAGGCGGTAAGAAACGCTACATATGGCGCATCGCTTCCGTTTGAGGAGGTTGTTGCAGAGTTTGTAAAGCAGCGTGATGAGAGCCGCAATCCTATATTTGATGTCAGCCTCAACTTTATGTGGAATCCGCCTGCTTATGAGAAGGACGGTCTGAAGGTCGAGATGTATGCGCCGCTCCAGAAGATGAGCAGGGATATCGGTATCGTCATCCGAAAGAGCGCAGAGGGTCTTAAGTTTATGGTTCAGTATTCATCTGAGCTTTTTGATGATGTCGTAATCGAAAACTTCATCGGGCAGATAAAGCATACGCTTTCGCTTATGTCGGATAAGGCCGTGAAGACGGTAAGAGAAGCAATTGCACTTCCGGCAGAGCAGATGGAGATAATGAATAAATTCAGTGTTACGGGACAGGCAGAGATTCCGGTTACACTGCTTCATAAGCTTTTTGAAAAGAGCGCTTCAGAAAACGCTGATAAAACTGCGCTTATTGCAGTTGATAAGGTGCTTACATATAGAGAACTCAACGAAAGCGCAAATATCGTTGCAAACAACCTTATTGCAAGAGGAATCAGGGTAGGTGATTCGGTTGCGCTGTTATTACCGAGAAAGTCATATTTCTTCAGCTGCCTTTTCGGCGTAAACAAGGCGGGAGCAGCATTTATACCATGCGACCCACAGTATCCGGCTGACAGAATTAATCACATTATCGAGGACAGCGAGGCGTCGTTTATTATAACTACTGCTGATAAATTAAGCGATTACCCTGCAGAGAAGGCAATTGATATAGAGGATATTATTGCCGGTGATAATACGGAGAATCCTGACATACAGATGAGTGATGATGAGCTTGCTTATATGATTTATACATCCGGCTCAACAGGCAAGCCAAAGGGAGTTATGCTTCGCCACTGCGGTATATGCAACTACCTTACAAATCATCCGGCAAACACTATCATACACAATATCGTCAACAGGATTAACACATATATCTCTGTTACGACAGTTTCATTTGATATGTCATTTAAGGAGCATACGGCGACGCTCTGCAACGGAAAGACGCTTGTTTTTGCGGCAGAGGACGAGATGAACGACCCGAGAGAGCTTGCAAGGCTTATGCTTGAGCATGGTGCAGACTGTATAAATGCCACACCTTCAAGACTTGCACAGTATATGGAGTACGAGCCGTTTAAGGAGGCACTTTCAAAATGCAGACTTATACTGTGCGGCGGTGAGGCATATCCGCTGGCACTGAAGGACAGGATAAAGGAATGTGCAAAGGATGCGGTAATCGTCAATACATACGGTCCGACAGAGATTACTGTATCTTCAAATGCCGCAATCATAAATGATGCGGAATATATAACAATAGGCAGACCATTACTTAACTATACAGAATATATTGTTGATAAATTCGGTGACATAGTTCCGTTTGGCGTTATCGGCGAATTATATATCGGCGGTATAGGCGTTGCAAAGGGCTACAAGAACCTTGAAGAAAAGACACAGCAGGCGTTTGTAATGTATAAGGGCATGAGAATGTACCGCTCAGGCGATTATGCGAAGTGGGACAAGGACGGCAATGTTATCATTCTCGGAAGACTTGACAATCAGGTCAAGCTTAGAGGACTTCGTATAGAGCTTGGAGAGATTGAAGGTCTGATTGAGTTGCAGCCGGGTATTACAAAGGCAGCGGTTGTTATCCGCAAGCTTAACGGACAGGACAATCTGTGCGCATATTTTACTGCTGATGAAATAATTAATATTGATGCGCTGAGAGAAGAGCTTAAGAAGCATCTTACGCATTATATGGTGCCGACGGCTTACCTTCAGATGGCAAAGCTTCCTATGACCGCAAACGGAAAGACAGACATAAGGCATCTGCCTGAACCGGTTTCGGCGGTTGCAAGTGAGTATGTTGCTCCTGCCAACAAGACAGAGGAATTCTTCTGTGAGTCCTTTAAGAAGGTGCTTAAGCTTGATGTTGTCAGTGCAACGGACGACTTCTTCGAGATAGGCGGTACATCGCTGATTGTTACCTCGGTTGTGCTTGATGCTTCAGAAAACGGCTATAAGATTACCTATGGCGACATATTCAAGCATACAACGCCAAGGGCGCTGGCTGCGCTATTTGACAGCGGAGAGGTTACAGAGAGCACAGGTATGTTTGATTTCGATGATTATGATTATACTGAAATCAATAAGGTGCTTGAGGGTAATACTGTTGAAGCCTTCAGAGACGGAGAGCAAAGACCGCTCGGCAATATCCTGATTACGGGAAGTACAGGCTATATGGGTGCACATTTACTCGCACAGTATCTTATGGAGGAGAGCGGCACAGCGTACTGTATGCTTCGTAAGGGCAGGTTTACAAGCGTAAAAGACAGGCTTAAGAACATGATGTATTACTACTTTGACAACCGCTTCGAAAGGGAGCTTGAGGACAGAGTAGTAGTATATGAGGGTGATGTAACTGATTACAGCTGCTTTGAGAGATATGAAAACGAGCCGATTGATACGGTATTCAACTGTGCGGCAAATGTAAAGCATTTCTCAAATGGTACGGATATTGAGGATATCAATGTAGGCGGCGCTGTAAACTGTGCAAAGCTTTGCGAGAAAACCGGCGCAAGACTCATTCATTTTTCAACGGTATCGGTTGCAGGAACAACAACAGATGCATCGGCGCTTAGTAAACGTACGCTTGACGAGCAGACACTGTATTTCGGACAGAGCCTTGACAACAAGTATACATCTTCAAAGCTTATGGGCGAGAGAATGGTGCTTGAGGCAGTTGCAAAGCGTGGACTTGATGCAAAGATTATACGTGTTGGAACACTTGCAGCAAGAGAGTCGGACGGAGAGTTCCAGATTAATTTCCTGACAAACAACTTTATGGGAAGGCTCCGCTCATACAGCATGCTTGGCTGCTTCCCTTATGCAATGATTGAAAATCAGGTCTGCATGGGTCCGATTGATTCTTCATGTAATGCATTTTTAAAGCTTGCGCGTACTCCAAAGGCATGCTGCGTATTTAATGCAGTAAATAACCATACGCTGCCACTCGGAGATATCATCCGCCGTATGAACGACAACGGCATGAACATAGAATTTGTTGATTACGAGGTGTTTGCAAAGGCGCTTAATGACGCACAGCAGGACCCTGATAAGGCTGCAATTCTTTCAAGCATGACCGCGTACATGAATACAGGACATGGCAAAAAGGTTACTGCACTTCCGTTTGAGGCACATTACACAACACAGATTCTTGCGAGAATGGGCTTCTTCTGGAACGCAAGCAACGAAAAATATGTAGATGATTTTATAAATGTACTCCAGGGCTTTAGATTTTTTGAAAAGGATAATATGAACAGATAATTATGCAAAGAACATCAGCTTTAATCAAAAACAAATATAACAGTCTTTTAGTATCGACACTTGCGATGACAGCATCACTATATCTGTCAAGCATATTAGACGGTATAATGGTAGGACGTATACTCGGCACAATCGAGTTTTCCGCTATTAACCTTACGTTTTCAATTTCATTTTTGAAAAACATACTGATTGCTCTTTTTACCTATGGAGGAAATACGCTTGCGGTAATGTATAAGGGCAAGAGAGACAACAAAAGGGCAGATGCAGTATTTACGCTTGCATTCTGGGCAGGAATTATTTCCTCGGTATTGATTGCTGTAATCGGACTTGCACTTGTTTCACCAACGGCTTCCCTGCTTGGGCAGGGAAAGCCGGAGCTGGAGAGCTTAATAAAGGAGTATCTTGTTCCGCTTTGGGCGCTTACGCCTCTTACCGCTTTAGTCAACATGTCGGCTGCATTTGCAAGAACCGACGGACTGAAAAAGCTTGCAACCTCACTGCCTATAGTATCAAATGTCATAAATCTTATGTGTGATTTCTTGTTTATGGCAGTGTTCGGCTGGGGTATTGCGGGTGCCGGCTGGGCAACAGTTGCAGGCTACGGACTGGGCTCGCTTTTGATAATTAATTATATTAGATCAGATGTGCGCTCGGTGCATTTTACAAAAGAAGCCACAAAGTATTTCGGCGAGCTGTCAAGGATATTCAGCGTGGGTCTGCCGTCATCGCTTATTTATGTATGCAACTTTTTAAGACTGTTTTTTACAAATGCAATTATTCTTGCAGCAACAGGAGCAGCCGGTACGCAGATAGCGTCGGTGTCATTTTCACTGAACAGCCTGTGCTTTATCTTTGTCGAGGGCGCATCCATGACCCTGCTCCCGATGTTAGGCGCTCTGTACGGAGAAAAGGATATCAAGGGCATGAAGCTGTCCTTAAAGTACGGCATGATAGTTACACTGATACTCTGTACGATTATACTTGTTATATCGGAGCTTTTCCCGGTACAACTGGCGTCTCTTTACGGACTTACGGCACCTGAAATAGTCAGCGTATTTAAGACAACGTTCCGTATTATGTCGATTAACATACCGATTCTCGGCGTAATATACGTTATGCGTTCGTTCTTCCAGGCAACAAAGCAGAAGGCAATTGCAAACTTCCTTGTAATACTTGACGGATTTGCAACAGTTGTTCCTTTAATGTGGGCGTTCTCAAAAATCGATATTTACTGGCTGTGGGCGTCCTTCCCAATTTCAAAGGCGTTGACGATACTGATTATACTGCTTACAGTTGTAATCTACAAAAAGGTAAAGAACAGGGACAATTATCTTCTGATTGACGGAGACGACGGAGTAAATCTGGACATC
Organism: Lachnospiraceae bacterium; assembly: GCA_017442865.1. Taxonomy (GTDB): domain Bacteria; phylum Bacillota; class Clostridia; order Lachnospirales; family Lachnospiraceae; genus JAFRXK01. Next base: position 22,549 of record JAFRXK010000080.1, read on the forward strand.
ACGATTGAGAACAAGGTTGACGAGGCTCTAAAGGCATCGCAGCAGGTGATTGATTTCTGCAGGGAGAATGGTGTAGAGGAGTCGGTTGCAAATAAGCTTGGCGTTGCAACGGAGGAGCTTTGCGTAAATACTGCAAAATACGCATACAGCAAGGATTCTGACTGTATCGACTTATATGTAAAGATAGCGGAGAAATTTATCATTTTAAAGCTGCGTGACAATGGCAATATATTCAATCCTACAGAGTATATTGACGATTCCGGCAGGGAGATAACCGGACTTAAGATGGTAAGGGCACTTTCATCAAAAATAGAATACAGCCGTGTCATCGGGTTTAATGTAACGGTTGTAACGGTGGACAGATAGGTGTGCTGCAAAATCATGTGTAGCAGAATTTACAAGTTGATAAAAATATTTGCGGCGCAGCTTTTAGGCTGCGCCGCAGATTTATAAAAATATTTTAGTTGAACCCATATAATTTCTGAGAAATGCCGTATCCGATGACTGCAATCTTTCTGCCAATCCAGCCCGGAATGTTCATGCCGATGCCTAAGAAGCTCCAACGGATTTTTTTGTACATGTCGTAATCGGTCTTCTTAAGATAATCCCAAAGCTCCTTCTTCTTCTGCAAATGCTCCTCGGTGCCTGACTTTATCGACAGGACAGATGATATTGTAATAATAATCGTAAGATATGAATACATGTATTTTCTGAGCTTGTCCGAGGAAATGCTCTTTCTGATATTCTTGAAATAATCAATCATGAGGTATGTGACCTTGTACTGCTGGTCAAGTCTTGAAATCATAACCTTTTCATTTACCGACTGGTCCTCACGTCCGATAAAATACATATAGAAATCAACGTCAACGTATTCTATTGTCTTTACGTATGGCAGCGGCTGGAACACATAAATGTTGTCAACGTAGAAGGTGTGCTTTGGAAGGCTTAAGCCCGACATGCGAAGCACCTCTGTCCTGTAAATAACGGAATGCATAAGAATATATTTGCCGGTTGGCATAGTCTTCATGTCATTCCAGCCAAAGGTGGTAAGCTTCGGCATATATTTTCTGTACTGCATAACTGTTTTGTTGGTTACGCCCTGCTTATCATATACGTAATTTGAAATGAAGAGGTCGATAGGAGAGGATGAAGCGGCAGATTTTTTGAGCTGCTTTAAAAGCTTCATATAAGCCTCCTTTTCAACATGGTCGTCACTGTCTACAACCTTGAAATAAAGACCTGTTGCATTTTTAATGCCTGTGTTGACTGCGCCGCCGTGACCTGCATTCTCCTGATGAATTGCACGCACAATTCCCGGATATTTTGCTTCATATTCATCTGCAATTTTTGCGGTATCGTCCTTGGAACCGTCATTTACCACAAGAATTTCAACGTCATCACCGCCAGGAAGCAGTGATTCTATGCAATTTGCCAGATAATCCTGTGAATTGTAGCTTGGAATCGCTATTGAAAGTAATTTCATAATAATATGCTCCTTTAAAAGTTTCTTGTATTTGATAAAATGTAAAAAATATTATTAAAATTGATAGAAGCGTCAAAAATATTGTTGACCGCCATATCGTACCTACAACATTATATAGGCATTGCGGATTTTTTTCAAGGCTGTTGCGAAATATTAACAGCTTATAATGCGTTTTTATGAAGATTCATAGTGTATGGAGGCATAAAGAGTAAAGAATTTTAAATAAATATTGAATTATAAGTGTTCATGCGATATAATTTTTATGTTGAATTGAATTAAAGTGGGTATTTGTGTGCACACTTGTATGAACAACTTAGGAGGAAACAAGTAATGAATAATTGTGACAACATGTCAGTTAATGCAGTAAGAATTTTATCGGCGGATGCCATTCAGAAGGCTAATTCCGGACATCCGGGTCTGCCGCTTGGAGCAGCGCCTATGGCATTTGAGCTTTGGGCAAGACATTTAAAGATTAGTACAAAGGACGTTAACTGGTTTAACAGGGACAGGTTTATCTTATCTGCAGGACATGGTTCTGCGCTTCTTTATTCACTGCTTCATCTGTTTGGATATGGTGATTTAACAATTGATGATTTGAAGGACTTCAGACAGTTGGGCTCAAAGACACCGGGACACCCTGAGTTTGGACATACGCTTGGCGTTGAAGCAACTACAGGCCCGCTTGGTGCCGGTCTCAGCAATGCAGTCGGTATGGCTATTGCTGAGGAGCATCTTGCAGCAGTATTTAACAAAGAAGGCTTTCCTGTAGTAGACCATTATACATTTGCACTCGCAGGAGACGGATGTATTATGGAGGGTATCTCTGCAGAGGCATTTTCACTTGCAGGCACACTCGGACTTGACAAGCTTATCGTATTATATGATTCAAATAATATTACTATCGAAGGCGATACAGAGACAAACTTCACAGAGAATGTCATGAAGAGGATGGAGGCTTACGGCTTCCAGACTATTGAAGTCGCTGACGGCACAGACCTTGCAGCCATTTCGGCAGCGATTGAGGCTGCAAAGGCTGACAAGGATAGACCTTCATTTATCAAGGTTAACACTGTTATCGGCTACGGCTGCCCTGCAAAGGCAGGTAAGGCAAATTCACACGGAGAGCCTTTGGGTGAGGAGAATGTTAAGGCATTAAGACAGACTCTTGGCTGGGAGTATGACGAGGCATTTTATGTTCCACAGGAGGTTTATGACAATTGTGCTTCATACATGGAAGCAGGCAACGCTGCCATGGAGGAGTGGAAGGCTATGTTTGATAGCTACTGCAAGGCATATCCTGAGATGAAGGCGCTCTGGGATAAGTATTTTGATGAAAATGTTGCAGAGGATTTGATTGATAACGAAGAATTCTGGGCACTTACAGGCAAGAAGGATGCCACAAGAGGATATTCAGGCACAGCACTTAACAGACTTAAGGATATGATTCCGAGCCTTATCGGCGGTTCGGCTGACCTTGGACCTTCTACAAAGACAATCATGAAGGGCGAGGAATTCATTTCAAAGGATAATTACGCAGGAAGAAATATCCACTATGGTATTCGTGAGCTTGCCATGACCGGTATGGCAAATGGTATCCTGCTTCACGGCGGACTTAAGACATACGTTTCAACATTCTTTGTATTCAGCGATTTTATGAAGCCTATGGCAAGAATTTCAGCACTTGCACAGCTTCCGGTTATTTATATCCTTACACACGACAGCATCGGCGTAGGAGAGGACGGACCTACACATGAGCCTGTAGAGCAGCTCGTTATGTACCGTTCAATCCCGAATTTCAATGTATTCAGACCGGCTGACGAGATAGAGACATACGCTGCATGGTACAGCGCAGTTACAAGCAGGACCACGCCTACGGCGATAGTATGTTCAAGACAGAGCGTGCCGTTGGTTGAGGGCACTGGAAAGGATGCGCTCAAGGGCGGATATATTGTGCTTGACAGTGAAAAGAAGGTTCCTGATGCAATTATCATTGCAACAGGCTCAGAGCTTTCAATTTCGATAGATGCAGCAAAGCAGCTTAAGGAAGAGGGCGTTGATGTAAGAGTAGTCAGCATGCCTTGTATGGAGATATTCGACAGACAGCCTGCTGAGTATAAGGAGGCAGTGCTTCCGTGCGAGTGCAGAAAGAGAGTTGCTGTTGAGGCGCTTTCAGAGTATGGCTGGCACAAGTACACAGGCATTGACGGACGCATTATTGCAATGCATGATTTCGGTATGTCTGCACCGGGCTCACAGCTGTTTAAGGAATTTGGCTTCACAGTAGAAAATGTTGTGGCTACAGTTAAGGAGATACTGTAAACCATCCTATGCTATAACACAGGCACCCATTAAGTATACAAAAGTGGTATTTTAAGCCGTTCAAAGCTGTAAGATACAGAAAGAGGATATATGAAGAGAGATAGTCATAGTGATTTTAAAAAATTCATAAGATATATCCTGCTTACCATAGCGGCAGTATCCTGTATCTATGGCACGGTAAACGGAGAAGCAGAAGCGGTATTACGCAAAGCTGTAGCGGTTTGTATGGAGTGTTGCGGCATTGGTTAAGATGAAGAGAAACGGGAAAATATCTTTTATAAGAAAAGCAGTGCAGGCAGTCACCGGACTGCTTGCAAATGGACATTTTGCAGGCTTTGTGTCCGGAAAAATATATCAGGGACCGCTTAAGCGTTTCTGCGTACCGGGAATGAACTGCTATGCATGCCCGGGCGCATTGGGAGCATGTCCGATAGGCGCGCTGCAGGCATCACTCAGCGCACGAAAACCAAAGCTTCCGTTTTATGTTCTGGGTTTTATGATGGCTGTAGGCGTTCTGCTTGGAAGATTCGTGTGCGGCTGGCTGTGCCTGTTCGGACTGATACAGGAGCTTTTATACATGATTCCTACGCCAAAGCTTACGATTCCCGAAAAGGCTGATAAGGTGCTTCGCTATTTGAAATACGTAATCCTTGCGGTGTTTGTTGTACTGCTGCCGCTGTTTTTGCGTAACGATTTGTCGGTAAGCTATCCTTACTTCTGCAAATGGGTCTGCCCGGTCGGAACTCTTGAGGGCGGCATCCCGCTTGTGATTCTGGATAAGGGCATCAGGCAGGCAGCACATTTCCTTTTTGCATGGAAGCTTGGCATACTGGGGATAATGGTCTTGTCATCAGTTTTTATATACAGACCATTCTGCAAATACATTTGTCCGTTGGGCGCATTTTATGCACTGTTTCAAAAGGTGGGCTTTACACAGCTTAAGGTAGATACAAAAGCCTGTGTGGGCTGCGGCCATTGTGCAGACGTATGCAAGATGGGCGTTAATCCGTCCGTAAAGCCGGACAGCGCAGAGTGTATCCGTTGCGGAAAATGCGTTGAGGTGTGTCCAAGGAAGGCTTTGTCCTTTGCCTTTGCAGGCAGAGAGATTCACAGACGGACGAAAAAGCCCGACAAGACAAAAGCTCACGTTTAGTCAAAAAGCCGGATAGGGCATAAGAAGCAGTTGCCTGTATTTTTAAGGAGATTCTGTTGATGAAAAAAAGATATATAGTACTTTTTTTAACGGTTATGATGCTTATTTTTGCTGTTGAAACAGGCTGTTCAAGCAGCAAAAGCAATACTGAAACCGGTACACCTGCTGCATCCACTGATGCGGAGAATATTTCTGAGGATACGATTAATCTTTCAGTGGGTGGTATCATGTTCACTCCGTTAAAAGAATACGCAGATAAAAAGGGAATTATTAATTATAATGCAGATGTTCTGGGCAATGCATCAGGTATAAGCTATTCTGAATTAATTTATTTTGGAATGGAAGAGAGCGAATATTCAAGGATTGTCAGTCTGGAAAATCCGTCACAGGAGGATATTGCGAAGTATTATAATACAGGACGTAATCTTGCCTTGATTATATGTGCTGATAATAAGCATACTCTGGATGATGTGGTTAAAGCATTACAGCAGGCGGGCCTTACCGATTTAAAGGCAGAAGAGCTTGATAATATCGGCTCAAATGAAGGCTTTAATTATTATATTCTGCTTGATAAAGATACGTCTCAGGATGAAGCACTCGGTGAATTTGGCGCAGAGTACAGAAGGCTTTGCGACCGTTCACTCATTTTAAGCTGCATAAGCTTTGTAAAGCCTGTCAAGCCGCAGGTTGAAAAATCGGAAGGAAAGCTAAGCTTTGAAACCACAGATGTATATGGCAATAAGGTGACAGGCAGCGATTTATTTAAGAATAACAAAGTAACAATGGTGAATATATTTGCAAGCTGGTGCGGACCATGTGTTAATGAGATGCCGCAGCTTGAGCAGATGAATAAAGATTTTGCCGGTATGGGCTGTGGTATTATAGGCATACTCAGTGACGGCAGGGAAGCGTCGGGACTTGAAGACGGCAAAGCGGTAATTAATGATACAGGAGTGACATACCCTGTAATTATTCCGTGGGACAGCTTTGAAAACGACCTGATATTTACAGCATATCCGACTACATACTTTGTAGACAGCGATGGAAATATACTTGATGTTGATCCGATAGTGGGAGCGTATGTCGAAAGGTACATGGATGCTGTAGAGGAAGCACTTAAGCTTGTTAATTAAATGCATTTAAAGTATTTTTTTAAATACATATTTGACATATTGTACTTTATAAAGGTATAATTGATTGTATGAGAAATATAATACCACGAGAATGCTTATTTTTAATACATTCCGTGATAAATTACATTAGGAGGATTAAATCTATGTCAAGAAAAATGAAGACAATGGATGGTAACCATGCAGCAGCTCATGTATCTTATGCTTACACAGATGTTGCGGCTATCTATCCTATCACACCTTCTTCTGTTATGGCCGAGGCTACAGATGAGTGGGCAACACAGGGAAGACAGAACATTTTCGGACAGACTGTCAAGGTTGCAGAGATGCAGTCTGAGGCCGGTGCAGCAGGAACAGTTCATGGTTCTTTAGCAGCAGGTGCTTTAACAACTACTTATACAGCATCACAGGGCTTACTTCTTATGATTCCGAATCTTTACAAGATTGCCGGTGAGTTATTACCGGGTGTATTCAATGTATCAGCACGTGCTTTAGCGAGCCATGCACTTTCTATTTTCGGTGACCACTCAGATGTTTATGCTTGTCGTCAGACAGGTGTTGCAATGCTTTGTGAGTCAAGCGTTCAGGAGGTTATGGACCTTACACCTGTTGCACATTGTGCAGCTATCAAGGGAAGAGTTCCTTTCATCAACTTCTTTGACGGCTTCCGTACATCACACGAGATTCAGAAGATTGAGACATGGGATTACGAGGATCTTAAGGATTTAGTTGATATGGATGCTATCGACGCTTTCAGAAGAAGCGCACTCAATCCTAATCATCCTTGCGAGAGAGGTTCAGCTCAGAACCCTGATATCTTCTTCCAGGCAAGAGAAGCATGTAACCCGTATTACAATGCACTTCCTGCAATCGTTCAGGAGTACATGGACAAGGTTAATGCTAAGATTGGTACAGATTACAAGTTATTTAACTACTATGGTGCTGCTGACGCAGAGCAGGTTATCGTTGCAATGGGTTCAGTTTGCGAGACAATCGAGGAGACAATTGATTATCTTGCAGCAGCAGGTCAGAAGGTCGGCGTTGTAAAGGTTCGTCTTTACAGACCATTCAGCGCACAGGCACTTATCGACGCTATTCCTGAGACAGTTAAGAAGATTACAGTTCTTGACCGTACAAAGGAGCCGGGAGCTATGGGCGAGCCGTTATTCCTTGATGTTGTTGCAGCACTTAAGGATTCAAAGTTCACAGACGTTCCTGTATATTCAGGCCGTTACGGACTCGGTTCAAAGGATACAACTCCTGCACAGATTGTTGCAGTATATGAGAACACAGAGAAGAAGGTATTCACAATCGGTATTGTTGATGATGTAACAAACCTTTCACTTCCTGTAGGCGCTCCTATCAGTGTTGATTCTCCAAGCACAACCTCATGTAAGTTCTGGGGTCTTGGCGCAGACGGTACTGTAGGTGCTAACAAGAACTCTATTAAGATTATCGGTGACAATACAGACAAGTATGCACAGGCATATTTTGATTATGATTCAAAGAAGTCAGGCGGTGTTACAATTTCACACCTTCGTTTCGGTGATGAGCCAATCCGTTCAACATACCTGATTTCAAAGGCAGATTTCGTTGCATGCCACAATCCTGCATATGTAAGAAAGTACAACATGGTTCAGGATCTTAAGGATGGCGGTACATTCCTTCTTAACTGCTCATGGGATATGGCAGGTATCGAGGAGCACCTTCCAGGACAGGCAAAGAGATACATTGCAGAGCACAACATTAAGTTCTATGTAATCGACGGTGTTAAGATCGGTATCGAGGTTGGTATGGGTCCTACACGTATCAATACAATTCTTCAGTCGGCATTCTTCAAGCTTACAGGCATTATTCCTGAGGATAAGGCTATCGAGCTTATGAAGGCAGCTGCAAAGGCTACATACGGACGTAAGGGTGATGACGTCGTTATGAAGAACTGGGCAGCTATTGATGAGGGTGCTAAGCAGGTTGTAGAGATTACAGTTCCGGAAAGCTGGAAGGATGCAAAGGATGAGCCTCTTGGTTCAGCAGCAAAGGATTGCAGCTCAGCAGCAGCTAAGTTTGCAGGTACTATCCAGGCTGCAGTTAACGCTCAGGAGGGTAACAAGCTTCCTGTATCAGCATTTGCAGATTATGTAGACGGTACAACACCATCAGGTACAGCTGCATTTGAGAAGCGTGGAGTTGCAGTAACAGTTCCTGTTTGGAATCCTGATAACTGTATCCAGTGTAACTTCTGTTCATATGTATGTCCTCATGCAGCAATCCGTCCGGTTGCAATGACAGAAGAAGAGGCAGCAAATGCTCCTGCGGGCATGAAGAAGATTCCTATGACTGGTATGCCGGGATATTACTTCTCAATGTCAGTTGACGTTCTTGACTGTTTAGGCTGTGGTTCATGTGCTACAGTATGTCCTGGAAAGAAGGGCGAGAAGGCTCTTACAATGGACAAGCTTGATAAGAATCTCGACGAGCAGGCAGGCTTTGAGTATGGACTTAAGCTTCCAAAGAAGCCTGAGGTAAATGCTAAGTTTAAGGAGACAACAGTTAAGGGTTCACAGTTCAAGCAGCCGTTACTTGAGTTCTCAGGCGCATGTGCCGGTTGTGGTGAGACACCTTACGCTAAGTTAATTACACAGTTGTTCGGTGACAGAATGTACATTGCAAATGCTACAGGTTGTTCATCAATCTGGGGCAACTCTTCACCATCAACTCCATATACAGTTACACCTGAGGGCAAGGGCCCGGCTTGGTCAAACTCATTATTTGAGGATGCTGCTGAGTTTGGTTATGGTATGAATCTTGCACAGCAGGCTATGAGAGGTTCTCTCAAGGCTAAGGTTGAAGACCTTGTTGCAAATAGTGACAATGAGGCTGTTAAGGCTGCAGCTCAGGAATGGTTAGATACGTTCTCAGTTGGCGCTACAAACGGTACAGCTACAGATAAGCTTGTTGCAGCTCTTGAAGAGTGCGGATGCGAAAAGGCACAGGCTATTCTTAAGGACAAGGATTTCCTTGCTAAGAAGTCACAGTGGATCTTCGGTGGTGACGGCTGGGCATACGATATCGGCTTCGGCGGCGTTGACCATGTACTTGCAAGCGGTCATGATGTAAATATCATGGTATTCGATACAGAGGTTTATTCAAATACAGGCGGTCAGTCTTCAAAGGCTACACCTACAGGTGCTGTTGCACAGTTCGCTGCAGGCGGTAAGGATGTTAAGAAGAAGGATCTTGCAGCTATCGCTATGAGCTATGGTTATGTATACGTAGCACAGATTGCTATGGGCGCTGATTACAACCAGTGTGTAAAGGCAATCGCAGAGGCAGAGGCATATCCGGGACCATCACTTGTAATTGCTTACGCTCCATGTATCAATCACGGTATCAAGGCTGGTATGGCTAAGTCACAGTTAGAGGAAAAGGCTGCAGTAGAGGCTGGTTACTGGCACTGCTTCAGATACAATCCTGCACTTGCTGCAGAGGGCAAGCCGGCATTCTCACTTGACAGCAAGGCTCCTACAGGCGATTACAAGGCATTCCTTAACGGCGAGGTTCGTTACAATTCACTTGTACGTGCTAACCCTGAGAGAGCAGAGAAGCTCTTCAACATCGCTGAGGAGAACGCAAAGGATAAGTACGAGCATCTCTTAAAGCTTGTAAAGCTTTACGGTGTTGACGAGTAATTATCACTCTGAATCAGTTTATAAATTAAATAATTAATTCAAAGAGCTTTTGTGGTTTATACTGCAGAAGCTCTTTTTGAATAATGTGTTGTTTTTTGCAACATAGACTTCCATTTTTATGATATTTGATATAAAATAATTAATGATATAAATTTGATTATAGAAAAAATCTTTAATTTTTAATTTAATTGTTTTATAAAGCGGAGGTGTCATTATGGAGGATATTGTTAACATAGACACATCAAAAGAAATGATTAGTCGAAATGATAATGAAATATCAGTGTTAGATGAAATGTTGCAAGACGTCAGAAGTGAAATGATTTCTAAAGAAGAAAAGCTTGTTTTGCCAATCAGTGAATTATCAGTGTTAGGATCTGGAGTGTCTTCTTTGATTCCGGAATTTAATAAACTTACTCAAACTATGTCAGTCAATACACAAGGGTTGTTTAAATTAGCAAATGCAAGTTATGGTGATACACTAAAGGTAGCAAAGAATGGGAACTTCTGGGGCGCATATAAAAAAGTAGATGGAGGATCAAAATTTGTACAGCTTAAGCCTGTTGATTCAGTCACGGCAACTCAGGATATTGTAATGAATGCTAATCCGGCTACAATGATGATGGCAGTTGCTTTATTTTCTATCGAAAAAGAGCTTGGTAATATCGCAGAGATGGAAAAGCAGATTATTTCTTTCCTTGAAATCGAAAAAGAAGCAGAAATTGAGGCAGATGTGATAACACTTAGTGAGATAATAATGAAATATAAGCATAATTGGGACAATGAAATGTATATTGAAAGTAATCATAAAATGGTTTGTGATATTCAACGTACTGCACGAAAAAATATGATTGCATTTCAGAAGCAAGTAGTTGAGAGTTTAAAATTAAAACAACTAATTGTTGTTGGAAGTAAGATTAATAATATTTTAGATAAATTGTTAAGAAAGTTTAAGTATTATAGATTATCTTTGTATACATTCTCTCTTTCGATACTTGTTGAAATAATGCTTAGTGGAAATTTTAAAGAAGAATATATACTGTCTGCTATCGACGAAATACGTAAGAACTCTGATGAATATAGGACATTATTTGCGGAATGCTCTTTCTATTTAGAAAACATGTCAAATAAATCACTTAAAATGAATATGCTCAAAGGTGTTGGTACAGTAAGTAATTCAATGGGAAAGATGATAAGTAATATCCCCAAAATGAAAAATAAAATAGTTGATGAATTTTTAATTGAAAAGGGTGATAAGATTCGAAACGAAGCGCAGGAAGTGAGCAGAGATATAATTGAAGCTTTTGCAAATGTAAGTAATCCTAATACAAGTGGTTTTATAAATAAACTTGAAGATATGAACATTATTTATAATAAAACCAAAGAAATATGTATGGATAAGAATAATTTATATTTAATTGTAGGATAATGAGATTGATTTGTTTAGTCTCAAATTGTGCATTTACTTACGCAAGACATATAATATACTAACTCTATATATTTGATTATTAATTATCGGTATTATGGGTTAAATATTATATGGAGGCGAAGCTTATGAAGAGTATTCTTTTGGTCAGCGGACACAAATCCGGCTATAACAAATCTGATATAACCGGAGTGAACGAAGGCGATTTAAATATAGAGCTTGTGCGCATGCTTGCGGTTATGCTTGCGGATTATGCGCTTGTTACAGTCTATCCGGTTGACAGGGATATGTATCAGGATAATCGTGAAAACAAACTGCTCGTAAATTATAAGGATTACGATTATATTTTTGAGGTGCATTTTAATGCGTATAACGGAAGCGCGCGGGGGAGCAGCGTGCAGCTGCACACAGACTACACCGGCGGTATAAGCGTCGAGCAGTGTATAATAGACAATATAGCACTTCTCGGCTTTAAAAAGCGCGGAGTAAATGGAATCGTTAGGCGGAACGACCTTATGAACATGAACAAGGCGTACAGGGAGAAGGTCGATTACGCATTACTGGAAACATGTTTTTATGATAATAAAGAGGACATGAGGCTTTATGAGCAGAAGAAATCAGAGGTTGCATGGGCGATTGCAGACGGCATTATATCAGCTTTTGGACTTGACATGGACAGCAGTGATGCAGTGGGTATAGTAAAGGACTGCAGCTCGCTTAATGTCAGGGAAATGCCGAACCATGAAAATATAATTGCTATTGTAAAGGCGGGAACAAAGCTCAAAATCAGGGGTGCAGGAAAAGACAGTGACGGCGATATATGGTATCAGGTAACTTATAAGAATGTGACAGGTTACGTCTGGCCTAAATATATTGAATTTGTGGACAGATGAAGCAATTTTGACAATAGAGACCGGTTGAGAACAGCAATATAACAATACTCAGACACAGCTTGAAATAGCAAAAAGTCCTGGAATATTATTAAAAGAGTTGTTGTTTAAAAAATAATATAAGCAGCAGAGTGTGATAGATAATCAGTGCATTCTGCTGCTTTTATAATGTCACAGAGACAATATTACTTGAAAATATAGCATTAATAGGCTATAATTTATATATATAATAATATTGGAAAATGGGTTTTTGATGCCGGTATCACATAATAAGAGTATGGAACAGGATGGATAGTTATGAAAAAAAATAAGATGTGGTTTATTATAATTACAATTGGTATATTTCTGCTTATTATCAGCTTTGCGTATATAGCGGTAAGAGGAAGAACCTATACTGTTGAGGTTAAAACCAAAAATGAAACAGCAAAGGCTGAGGATTATAATATTGTATTATCTGAAAATGACATTGTAAAGCTTACAGACAAGCAGATGCAGGGCGGCGTGTTAAAATTAACCTTTAAATCATTAAACAGGGGACGCGTATACGTCGATATTTATGGCCCTGATGATTTTTATACTTTTTATAAATTGTATTCTCATAGAATGCATATTCTTACAATAGATGAGTATTTCGGACGGACTACAGGTGATAGGATTCTGCAGATAGCGGCGATTATTTTTCTTGCATTAGTATTGTATGGTCTGATTAGTGAATACAGAAGCGGTATGCGTGCCAATATTTATCAGCATAAGAATGTCAACAATCTTGGAATGTCAATATATTTTGCTTCTTTACTGGCAGGACATTTGATTAATATATTTAATAATTACGGAATAGTACAGATTTTGCGTACTACAATTAATCATGCGTCAATAATATCGATTATCATACTTCCGATAGCTTTTTTACTCTTTTTAATAGTTACTGTAAGCAATCTGATTCTTATCAGAAAAGAGGGATTTAGCTTTAAATATATGCTTGGCTTTTTGCTTGGACTTGCTGTATGTGTCGGCACCCTGCTTCCGTTCATTTTAAGTGAGTATTTTCAGAGAAGCACAATTATAGATATTCACAATGAAAAAGGCTGGGCGCTCTATGTGGAGATGGCTGTAGAGAATGTTATGCTTGTGCTGGTAACTTATCTGGAGTGTATTTTGCTCGCAACAATTATCATAGCATTCAGGGCGGCAAAGAGAATACCGAAGTTTAATAAGGATTATATTCTGGTGCTTGGATGTATGATAAGAAAAGACGGCACCTTGACACCGCTTTTGAAGGGAAGGGCAGACAAGGCGCTGGAGTTTGCAAGGCTGCAGAAGGAGAGTACAGGCAAGGATATTGTTTTTGTACCTGCCGGAGGAAAAGGTGATGACGAGGTGATTGCAGAGGCGAGTGCTATTGGCAGATACCTTGTTCAGGAAGGTATTCCTGAGGATAGAATGATTATTGAGGACAAGTCGGAGAACACATATCAGAACTTTAAAAATGCAGCAGAGCTTATCAGGCAGAGGGATGACAGCAGCGAGCCTGAGATTGCATTTGCGACTACAAATTATCATGTGTTCCGTTCGGGAATACTTGCAACGCAGCAGGGCATTAAGGCAGAGGGCATCGGCAGCAAGACAAAATCGTACTTCTGGATAAATGCTTTTATCAGGGAGTTTATTGCTACAATATACAATGGGCTTGGAACACATATAAAAGTTATTTTTGTTTTGACGATGCTTGTGCTGATTATGGTATATATGATTAGAACGTCAGTTGTATTATAAGCGTGGTATATTTATAAGGCTGATACAAGATGGTTACATGGTTGGAGAATTTAAGCCGTTTTATGGAATGATTGAAAAAGAGGTGATTTCCTATGAAGAAAAGAAAAAGAAAGAAAATAACAGCATCGGGAATAGCGGCAAGCGTTATGCTTGCAGTCACATCATTTTTACCGGGGTGCAACAAGAATGAGACAGTATACGGCCCGCCGGAGTGGTTTGAGCACAAATATGATCCGAAAGATAATACAAATGAAGATGTATACGGTCCGCCGGAATATTTTTCGGAAGAATATACTCCGGATGACAATATGAATGAGGCTGTATATGGTCCGCCGGAATATTTTTCTGAGGAATACAATCCGGATGACAATGTAAATGAAGATGTATACGGCCCGCCGGAATGGTTTGATGGGAAAGATACTGCTGATGACGTTATTGAGGACAGTAGCAAGGACGAGGATGAAATCACGGATGAATTGCCTGATGAGGATTTAGAAAATTATAATCCTGAAGAAAATATAAATCCGCTTGTATATGGTCCGCCTGAGTGGTTCAGAAAAACAGATGACAATCAGGATTAATCTTTGAATGTTATAATAAAATTTAGAGGAAGTTCTGATATGAAAAAAAGAAATAATATAACTGCAGCCGGAGTAGCGGCAGGTGTTATACTTGCTGCTGCGGCATTTTTTCCAGGATGCAATATGAACGAAAAGGTATATGGCCCGCCGGAGTATTTTACAAAAGAATATGACCCTGACGGCAATATAAACGAGCATGTATATGGTCCGCCGCCGGCTTATACAGAGGATGATTCTGTTGAGAATGATACAAACGTTGATGAATACGAATCAACACAGAGCATTTCAGATTAGAATGATACAGAGGACAATATTTATGAAATCTATTAAAGAAAAGCATTTAAATATGCTTGCAGATTATACCGAAAAGTTATATAGAGAGCCCAAGCTTAGACATTTATTCCTCGAGCTGACGCTTCAGTGCAATGCGCATTGTTTTCACTGTGGCAGCAACTGTACGCCTTTCGCAGGAGAAGAATTGTCTCTTGATGAATACAGGCAGCTTTTAGATCAGGTTAAGGAAGACTTTGATATTAGTAAGCTGATGCTTTGTATTACTGGTGGAGAACCGCTGCTTCGCAAGGAGTTTTTTGATATTATGGAATACGCCCACAGGCTCGGCTACAACTGGGGCATGACGAGCAACGCTACGCTTATTACGAAGGAGGTTGCGCACCGTCTTGCCGAGTGTGGTATGTCCACAATTTCAGTGTCAATTGACGGATTGCGTGACACACACGATAAGCTTCGCGGTTTAAAGGGCGGTTATGACCGCGCAATGGAAGGAATACAGAATCTGATTGATGAGAATGCATTTCAGGCTGTGCAGGTCACAACAGTAATTAACCATGAGAATATAAATGAGCTTGATGAGATGTTTAAGATTATGGATAAGCTTGATATTGATTCATGGCGTGTAATAAATCTTGAGCCAATCGGCAGGGCGCTTCAAAGACCTGACCTCATGTGTACAAAAGAAGATTACATAAGACTTTTTGATTTTATACGTGAGAAGCGAAGTCAGGGATACCCTCTGCTTTATGGCTGCAGTCATTATCTTGGATTGGAATATGAGGCAGAGGTGCGCGACTGGTACTGGCTGTGCAACGCGGGAGTCTACACTGCAAGTATCATGGCGAACGGCGACATCGGCGCCTGTCTTGATATTGAGAGAAGACCTGAGGTTATTCAGGGCAACATCCGTAACGAGCGCTTTTTGGATGTCTGGAAAAACCGCTTTGAGATATTCAGACGGGACATCAGCGACGAATCCGAAATGTGCCGTGACTGCGGACACAGACGCTTCTGCCGCGGCGATGCAAGGCACAGTTGGGATTATGATAAGAAGAAGCCGATGGTGTGTATGAAGGGGATATTGTTTGAGTAAAAATTCCACAGAGCAGCATAAAGATTAATAATGTATAAAATCATATATTCCCACAGATTATCTGTGGGGATAATTATTATACTGGTTGAGGAGAGTAAAATTGAAAGTTGATAGAATTCTTGAAATTATAATATATTTACTAAATCATGATAATGTTCCGGCAAGCTTTTTGGCGGAACGTTTTCATGTGTCGGTAAGGACAATACAAAGAGATATGATAAGCATATCTTCGATAGGTATTCCAGTGTACTCGGAGGGCGGCAAAAAGGGCGGTTATTCCATATTGCCAACTTATAAGATGCGAAACACCGACATCAGGGAAGATGAACAGCAGATGATAATAAAGGCACTCGAAAGCCTTGCAACATCTTATAAGAGCGACACGCTCGATTCACTGATTGAAAAGTACAATGCAATCATTGAAAAAGAGGGTGGCAGGAAGGTTTTCTGGGATTTCAGCGTGACAAAGGAAAACAGGCAGGTTCAGGACATGAATAAGGTGCTGGAACAGGCGATAAGTAACAGAAATTATGTAGCCTTTGACTACCGCAATGCAAATGGAGACAGGTCGCACCCGGTTATGGAGCCTCTTGCTATTCATTATAAATGGTACGCATGGTATTTATTTGCGTATGATTCTGAAAAGAAAGAGTATCGGACATTCAAGGTTGCACGAATGCAGAATCTTGTTACCACGCCGGGGAAGGCTGATTTTGATCATGGCGATATTGAGGAGCGCATGAAAGAGTCTGAGCAGGCGTATTACAAAACCTGCATTAATATAGAGGTGCATTTTGATAAAGAAGAATCGGGGCTGATTGAAGAATATTTCCCAGATTGTACTATAGAGCACCTTGATGAAAATCTGTGCCGCATATTTATTGACGTGCCGTCAAAGGAAAGATTGTGGAAGGCGCTGCTTTTAAGCTTTGGTGACAGAGTTAAAGTAATAGGGCCTGACAGTTACAGGGATGAGCTGATAAACACAGCTCAAAAATTTTTATCAAATTACGACATACAGTTGTCGCAGTAGTGGTTTATGATATTGATACTGATTAAGAAATGCTATGGAGGCACTGTATGAAAACATTTAAAAGTATCAGCGATAATAAGAAACAGAATATGCGTAATTTTATTTTACTGTATATTGGGCAGGTGATTTCACAGCTGGGCTCTGGTGTGACAAGCTTTGCAGTGATAATATGGGCGTATTCCGAAAGCGGAAAGGTTATGGCATCATCACTACTTGCAATATGCAGCACGGTGCCTTATCTTATAGTAAGTCTGTTTGGCGGGGCGGTTGCTGACAATGTAAACAAGAAGAAAATTATGCTCATTTGTGATACGGTTGCTGCTGCAGGTTCGCTTGTTATTCTGCTTTGCTTCTTAGGAAATTCGCTGTCGCTCTGGATACTTTGCATTATAAATGTAATCAGCGGTTTTATGAATGCATTTCAGGCGCCGGCGTCGCAGGTTGCGGTATCGCTTCTGATTGATAAAGAAGATTACGCAAGAGTCGGCGGAGTTCAGTCAATTATAGGTTCTGTTGTTGGAATTTTAACGCCTGTTCTGGCGGCGGGACTGCTTGGAATAGGCGGTCTTGGACTGATAATTATTGTAGACCTTTCTACATTTTTATTTGCATTTTTGACACTCCTTCTCTTTGTGAAAATCCCGGATATCGTTTCAAATGAAAGCAGGACATCATTGCCGGAATTGTGGTATAGTATGAAAGAGGGCATCGGTTTTATAAAAAAGGAACATGGAATCCGCCTTTTGCTGGTAATGTACAGTGTTCTTAATTTCATGGGAGCGATATCATTTGACAGTATGTATTCGCCTCTGCTTCTTGCAAGGACAGGCAATAATGAAATGGTGGTCGGAATTGTTTCTGCGTTTATGGCAGCTGGGATTATGATGGCAAGCATTTTCCTGATGGTGTCGAAAACGCCTGAAAAGAAACTGCCGATAATGTATGTCGGAAGCTTTATGTGCCTTGCCGGAATTATGCTGTTTGGAATTGGGCGGAATATATATTGGTGGTGTGCTGTAGTATTTATTGGCTGCTTTGGCGCTCCAATCTATCAGACATACCAGATGGTGATACTTCGTGAAAAGGTGTCTATCGACATGCATGGACGAATATTCGGAGTTCAGGGAATGATTACGCAGATGCTTACGCCTATCGGTTATTTGGTCGGTGCGTTTTTGGCTGATTATGTGTTTGAGCCATTTATGAAAAGTGGCAGGACGAACAAAGTGTTATCTTTTGTTGTCGGAAGTGGAAACGGTGCCGGAATAGGACTTATTTTTGTTATTGCGGGAGCACTTGGAATAGTGATACTTGTAATCTTAAGCAGAAGCAGTAAAATAAAAGAGCTTGATGAGCAGTATTAAAATGAATTAGTGGAAATTAAGCAAAGAAGTATCAGAGCTTGAAGAAAATTATAGAACGTGTGAGGCATGAGATATGGCATATTGTGATTGGGGATTAGACGAAACAAATAAAAAATACCATGATGAAGAGTGGGGAGTGCCGCTTCATGATGACAGAGGCCAGTTCGAGTTTTTGATGATGGAAGTAATGCAGTGCGGTCTTAGCTGGAATTTAATGATGAAGAAGAGAGAAATATTCCGTTCATGCTTTGACAATTTTGATTATGACACGATTGCCGGCTATGACGAAAATGATATAGAGCGCATAATGAATACGGAAGGAATGATCCGTTCCAGAAGAAAAATTGAAGCAGTAATACATAATGCAAGGTGCTTTCAGAAGATCAGGGAAGAGTTCGGCAGTTTCAGCGCCTGGCTCTGGGCATTTTCTGACGGTAAGACGATTTTATATACCGGGCATAATCAGGGCGATATTCCCGTGAGCAACGGACTATCGGACAAGGTAAGTAAGGAACTTAAAAAACGAGGCTTTAAGTACCTTGGAACTATTACGGTGTATTCACATTTGCAGGCATGCGGTATAATTAACGACCATGGGGATGAATGTCCGTGTTATAAGAAGATTGTTGAGAACTATCCTACGGTGTGTAAGAGAAGGTATCTGGAGAAGAGATAAATTTTTAATGGAACTCTTATTTGTACATCTATTGAGAAGAACTAAGAAACTTTTTACTATATTAGGTAATTGCGAAACTCACAAAGTTCATTTACAATCTTGAACCATAACAATGAGAAAATCGTTCAGAGTACAAATTCTACATTCAAATGTGGATAACAGAATAATTTAGACGCACTTTAATAAGCCTTTGCTTTTACAGAACTAGTAAGTTCTATGCAATTAGAGCCTTTAGACTGCGGATATATTCATGATGTTTGATTTTGTCAGCAAGCACAACAGTAATGAGCTGTGTAATGCCGGCAAGAATCAGATCAGCATGCAGGGTCTTTTCATTCCGTGTCCGGCGTCCGGCAAGACAGAGATTATCTTTGATGTGGTTTATATCCCTTTCAACAACAGTCCTGATTTTATAAGTATCATCCCATTCTCTGGTTCCGCGGACGGTTCCGGGATAAGCGCGGAGATCTTTTTCAGGATAAATATAAACCATGCGGCTGCATCTTGAAGAGGTGCAGGGGTTCTCGCAGCAGCATTGTCTGTGGGATTTTTGGGTGGATTTATCGTAAGCCCATATCATTTTAGGACAGACAAACTTGAACTTTGTAATACCGTTTTTTTTGTTTAAAAGTGCATTCGAACTTCATAGGAAGAGAAGAATCATGTGGACAGCATGGTATGCCGTCATCATTGATGGTGTAATCCGGATTTTTAAGACCGGATCTGGCATTCAGCGGAATAAAGGCTTTTGAGAGAATCAAAGATGGTCATATCCGCTTTTGCGGAGTCGATTGCCCGGCAGATAGGCTCGGTGGCATCAACAAGCCTGTCAAATACGAGTTGCAAGTCATCTAAAAAGTCCTGTTTAAAGCGTGTGATTTTAGACGCATCCGGAACCTTGGTAAAGCCGCAGAATTCACGGAGCGGTTTGGAGTAAGCGAGGAAAGTTAAAAGAAGGATGTCTGTCGGGATTGAAAAAATACGCTGAATAATCAAAGCCCAGAGCAAGGCGTGCAAAGGGTATACACGGGTTCTGCCCGTTGAAGCATAAAAATGATTTCTGAAAGAAATCGGAATAAACTCATCAATATCGATATGGGTTTCGAGGAGAGAAAGAAACGCGGGTTTGTCATTTTCAAATTTTTCTTGGCAATCCGAAAAAATATCTTCCAAAGAAAGCTGTTTATATGGTATCATAGTATCAGAATAACTCCATTCTGGGTGACGGTTAATGTTTTATTATCAACTTTATTATAGCATATCCATTGAGGAGTTATTTGTTTTTGTACAATAAAAAACGCCGTATTTATGCGGCTTGTGGCGTTTTGCAAACGCCTATAAAGTAGTAAATTAGGAGGTTAGTCAAAATGAAAAACTTGATTTACAAAAGCCCGGAGATGGATATAATGGTATTCGAGGCAGAGGATAACTATGATCCTTCTACAAATATGAATGTGGAGGTGTATGGTCCACCTGAGTGGTTTGGAATTACTGAAGATGGTCAGAATTAAATTATTGCAGTCAACGGCGCGTATCAGTGAAGTTGACTGCAATTAATAACAGGATATGGTAAGAAATAAGAATCATGCTTTGATTAGAAGAAAGAACTGAACTATTATAGTTATAAAAATATGATGAATCGCCACCGGGTGATGAATGCAGATGCATTTGTGGACATATCGTTAGGTCTTAGAAGATATGTTGCAAATGCTTTTTTTATGCGACAGATGCAGAAATCCGGCTTGGCTTGATTTAATAATATTTAAAGGAGTCAATGGATATGAATGTTTTCAAATCATTTAAGAATTTATCGACGCTTGAGAAGTGCTTATGGTCAGGCTCAATATTAATAATATTAACTGCATTTTTGCTTTTGGGAAATAAAGATTATATGACACTGACCGCTTCACTAATAGGCGCAACGGCACTTATTTTCGTGGCAAAGGGAGATGTGATTGGGCAAGTGCTTACTGTTGTTTTCAGCATTTTCTATGCAATCATATCCTGGCAATTTCACTACTATGGTGAAATGCTTACATACCTTGGAATGACGGCACCGATTGCTGCCGCCTCAATCATAACATGGGTAAGGAATCTCTATTCAGAGCATGAGGTTAAGGTAAAAGTGCTTGGTGCAAATGCGTGGTGGATTTTGCTGGGAGCGACAGCAGCAGTAACGGCAGCATTTTATTTTGTTTTGAAAGCATTTGATACACCTAATCTGCTGTTTAGTACAATATCGATAGCAACCAGTTTCCTTGCTTCGAGCCTGATGCTGTTTAGAAGTGCATATTATGCATTGGCATATGGACTGAATGATATAGTGCTTATAATTTTGTGGGTACTGGCGAGCGTAAGCAATACCGTATATATACCTATGGTGATATGCTTTATAATATTTTTTCTCAATGATGTGTATGGTTTTATAAATTGGAGAAGAACACTTAGAAGGCAGCTGCAAGGTGTTAAAGCTTAGACGGCGAAATATGACTATGGATGTGTTAAAGTATAGATGGCAGAAAATAAACAGGAGTGAATTAAAGTTTAAATGATGGCATGGAGGCTTAGAAAAATAATTGTAAATACATTGTCACGATGATATAATTTTATGATGTAAAGATTAAAGAGTGCATACTTTTATATAGATTAAAGAGTGTATTAAAAGTGGGGAGCATGGAATCGGTATGAATGAGGTGATTATAAATGTGTTCTTTTTTTAATAAACTTAAAAAGTCAATATTATTTTATACATTTATTTTTATTGCTGCTTACTATATTGGCATGGAAGTTTTAAGTAATTTTAATCTACAGTATCTTTTGTGGGTTCAGCTTGCATATCTGGTTATTGTGTGTATCGGAATTATTGCCGGTACAGTGCAGATTTTTTGGATGAAAGGCAGGTTTAAGCCGACCAAGAAGTGGATAAAAATTCCGGTGCTTACGATAGAAGTTTTTCTTGCATTTGTTATTTTGTCTGCAAGCTTTTTATTTGCGGATTACCAGACATTTACCGAGATTGAGGGGAAAATGATGGTTAAGGAGACACACAGTGTCCTTTTATCAAACTGGATAAATTATTATGATTATAAGGGCTGGTTTGTGTGCGGAAAGCATGAGCGTATACATGAGGCACATGATGATTATATAGGTGAGTATCTGTATACTATATATTATGATGAAGATGGAAATTATGTAGATAGCAAGGATTTAGATTAGATTGGTAAAAGGAGTGAGATTATGAGTAAGGAAGAAAGAATTAAGCGCGCAGGCGAACTGTTTTCGAGTGGATATAACTGCTGCCAGTCGGTGTTTGCGGCATTTGCGGATAAATACGGTATTGATGAGCAGACCGCCTTGAAGCTTTCGTGTTCATTTGGCGGCGGCATGGGGCGCATGAGAGAGGTGTGCGGAGCTGTGTCGGGAATGGCGCTTGTATGCGGCATGGAGACCGGAAATACTGACGGAGCAAATCAGACGCAGAAGAAGGAAAACTACGAGAAGATGAGAGAGCTTGCTGACAGATTTAAAGAGGAAAACGGCAGTATTATATGCAGGCAGCTTCTTGGACTTGAGAAGATGGAGGAAAGCGCCGAGCCGCTTCTAAGAACTGCAGAGTATTACAAAAAGCGTCCGTGCAAGGAGCTTGTGATGTGTGCGGCGCAGATACTTGCTGAGGAATTCGAAGAAGAATGATAATAGAATTAGAGCAAATATATAAAAAAGCTTCTTGACACATTGGTCTATTGACGATAGACTATTAATACAAAGTAAAGTTATTAATAGTTAATGTTTTAGAGCAAGGCTCAGGAAGCTTTTTTGCATAACATGGAGGATTTATTATGCCTGAATATAAATTAGCAGAGGCAGAGGCTAAGTTTGCAGATATTATATGGGAGAATGAACCATTAAGTTCAATGGAACTGGTGAGATTGAGCGAGAAAAGTCTTGGCTG
Organism: Lachnospiraceae bacterium; assembly: GCA_017442865.1. GTDB lineage: Bacteria > Bacillota > Clostridia > Lachnospirales > Lachnospiraceae > JAFRXK01. The sequence goes on from JAFRXK010000080.1 coordinate 45,402, forward strand.
GAAGAAGTCAACAACATATACGGTGCTTAAAAAACTGTGTGACAGAGGCATTTTTAAAAATGATAAATCAACGGTAACATCGCTTATGTCTAAAGAAGATTTTTATGGCGGCAAAAGCAGACAATTTGTAGAAGAAACCTTTGGAGGCTCGCTCCCTAAATTCCTTACTGCTTTCATAGGCAGGAACAAGCTTTCAGATAAGGAAGTTGAGGAAATGAAAAACATGATTGAAAGCTACAGGGAGGGCAGATAATGCAGCAGCTTTTTTCTGAAATATTAAAAATGAGCATAACTGCAAGCTATTGTGTGATTGCGGTTTTATTGCTGAGACTTATTTTAAAAAGGTTTCCGAAGATATATTCATATGTGCTCTGGGTGGTTGTGTTCTTTCGTATGGTATTTCCTTTTTCAATAAAAAGTACGTTCAGTATGCTTAAACCGGGTACGAAGCTTATGCATGCCATTAATCCTGAGTTGAATTCTGCTTTTGATACACCGGGCAGCGTGACGTTTAATGTTGCGGAATCGACGGCAAATGTAACAGCAAGTACAGCAAATACAGCAGTAAACGCATCGAATGCAGCCGCTGATGCTCACACAGTGTCAGCTGCATCAAACCTTACTCAGAATATTTTTATGACCGCTTGTGTAATATGGATTACAGTTGTTGCGGGAATTTCCGTTTATTCTGTTGTATCGGCGTTTCGGTTACGAAAGAAGCTTAGAAATTCTGTGCATTTCGAAGCAAATATTTATGAGTCGGATAATATAAGCACGCCTTTTGTGTTCGGCATAATAAAACCCAAAATTTATCTTCCTGCCAATCTAAGTGAAGCTGAGAGAGACTTTGTGTTAAAGCATGAATTGACGCATATTCGCAGAAAGGATTACATTATAAAGCCATTGGCGTTCTTTATAGTGTGCCTGCACTGGTTCAATCCATTTGCGTGGATGGCGTTTTATCTGATGTCAAAGGACATGGAGATGTCTTGTGATGAAAGTGTTATCGGGAAGCTTTCAAGACAGGAGACTGCTGATTATTCAAAGACGTTGCTTGCAATTGCAGCCGGTAAAAAGTTTTTAGGTGCTTCACCTCTTGCCTTCAGTGAGGGGAATGTAAAGGACAGAATAAAGAATGTGCTTGAGTTTAAGAAGCCGGTGGCATGGGTTACTGGGCTGATTGTTGCAGTGCTTGTTGCGGTGATAGCAGGGTTGTCGTTAAATCCAAAGGATAGCGGTGCTTCAGAAAGATTGTCTGAAACGATAGCAGATGCTGAGACTCTGGCGGAGTATGAGAGTGAAGAGGAAAGTAAAATTGAAAGTGAAACGGAGAAAACTCATGAAACAGAACGTGCTAATGTTTCTTATGCAGATGCTGATACGATAAATGATGTAATTAAAGAATATTACAGTAAAATGGAAAGCAATTATCTTTTTACAAATGTAAAAAAAGCAGCAATACATGAGATTGTAGAGATAGACTTCGATTATGCGAAGAAAAAGTATTTAAAGTATGATAACTACGTAGATGAAGAATCAAAAGCATATCTTGTGCGTGTTGATTATGATGTTGATAGGGAAGAATGGCCTTACTGTGACGGTATTGACTATGACATTTTATCATTAAAAGCAACGGAAACAGGCTGGAAGGTTTCAGAATGTGTGAAAGCAGGACAATATATAGAAATTTTTATTGATGAAGGATATGTTGTGCCGGATGAAAATGTAGAAGCGGTAAGAGAGAAATATAAATATTTCTATAATAAAAAATGGGTGGATTACGAAAAGACGAAAATACTTACTATGGAAGAGCTGATAGAAATGTCAGAAAACAATAGCTATGAGGATTACAATTTTAATGAATGCTCTAATGGTATGCTTTCGTCATATTATCCTGATTATGATTACCAATATGCCATTCATTTCAATCTTGAGTATCAAGAGAAAAGATACGGATTAATGGTAAATTATATTATAACTGATTATGGTATGATGTTAAACTGGGTAAGTTTGTCCTCAAAAATGTATCCTACAGGGTATTATTTGTATTTTCAATATGAAGATATGGATACTGCGATAAATTTAAGAGCGATACTTGACGGATATGATTTTGAAAACAATGTAAGTTATGATTTGCCGGAAGAAATTGAGACGGTGACGCCAAAAAACAATTATATGTATGGTGTTGAGTTGGTTAATAAAGCCAGTCAAAAAGAAGTTGGTGAAATATCGGCATATATTGTTAATGATGTTATAAGATGGGAGGAAGACGAACATACAATAGAATTTGCCAATAATGAAGAATCATATAATGGCAATGATTGGTTTGAAGAATGTGAAAGCATGGAAATATCTGGTATACCTGCTTTTGTGGAGAAATACGTATTTGACAACTATGCACACTCAGGTTTGGAAGATGAAGAGCTTGAAGCAATAACGGATAATGAAAGATATGATATAGAGTGGAAAGTGTTTATGGCACGACCGGGAGATGACTACGGATGTGTGGTTGTACTGAATGCCTACTATTATTCAAAAGAGGATGTATTAAATATTGCTAAGACATTGAAATTTAAATAAAAAAATGGCTTGCAATTAGTGATATTGTTGATTTATAACCTGACTTTTGGAGTTGAACTTAAAAAATGGTGCTAAGCCAAGGGTTAAAACCTGTGGCTTAGCATTTTTTTAATCTCACCTTCGTTCAGAAAATATGAGGTAAGAGGAAGACCTGTAAGTGCTGAAAATTCCTTTATAAACGCAGTCGATTTTGCAAGGTTTATGTACTTCCTGTCTGATATTTGCGCAACCCTGAAGTCGCGGACAAACTCAAATATGTCTTCGGAGCAGTAACGGTTTTTAAGAACCTTAAACTGCAGAAGCCTGGTTAACAGTACAGCAAGGTAACAGATAAGGAAATGACCAATGATGGTATCCTCCTTTTGAAGGTATACCGGTCTGGCATCAAGCTGGGACTTCATGATTCTGAATGATTCTTCTATGCGCCACAGATTGTGGTAAGCAGCATATATCTCTTTTGCCGGCATTGATTTTGGCATGGGATGCCCTTAACAGCTGTGCCTTTTCCACTTCCCTGTTGATTTCATAAATCTGTTTTTTTGCCAGTTTAGGATTATAAGTTGCAATCCTTTTTTCGGTTAATTTAATTGTACGGTATCTTCCGGTCGAAGCATCTTTTATCCTGTACTCAAAATCATCCGTGCATTCCTTATCAAAAACATTGAACCGAAAATCAGTTGCAGTCTGCATTAAATCAATATATTTTTTTACGGACAGCTTATCATTAATATTTTTCAGTGGGAAATAACCAAGAAGCTTTTCAGGAGACTCATCTGAAATCAGCTTAGCCTTTCTGGTTTTTTTTGCAGCCTGAAACTCCCGGTTTAACTTACTGACCTCTTCCTGATAAAAAGCGACCGGGTCGTCAATGCCTCCTGCCTGAAACTCATGCACATAACCAATAGGCTTGAAGGATCTGTGGGCAGTATGACCTCTTTCAGGGTCATAAAAGCTCTCGTAAATCTGAAGATATAAACCTTTTTTATTGTTAGTTTTTTTAAGAAAATAAGCCATAAAAAC
>JAFRXK010000081.1 GCA_017442865.1 Lachnospiraceae bacterium
CTTTGGATATTATTTTATAAAATTCAGCAAACGCTTTGGCAATATGAATTATGTTTTTTTACACTATAATAATGTCTATACATATAGTGGTTGCTGTTGCTTAAGTAAGCGATATAGCGTCTTACTTTGGATATTATTTTATAAAATTCAGCAAACGCTTTGGCAATATGAATTATGTTTTTTTACACTATAATAATGTCTATACATATAGTGGTTGCTGTTGCTTAAGTAAGCGATATTGCGTATTACTTTGGATATTATTTTATAAAATTCAGCAAACGCTTTGGCAATATTAATTTATTGTGTTACTGTATTGTAGTAAGCGATTTTGTTGAAGATTGGGAACACATCAAAAAACTCCTGAAGTGTTGACCTGTCCGATTTGTACGGGTCATGAACCAGGAAATCTTCTTTTTTAAGCTCTGTGCCATCGCCGTTATATGCGTATACCACGCACCAGTGCGGAAAACCGCTCGGCTTAAAGCAGCCGACCAGCACCGGAACGCCTGTGGATAAGGCATTGTATATATCCTGAAGGTATGTCCTGTTGCTAAGCTTTATAAATTCATCAGGAAATTTAAGATTACCGTCGTAATCATAGTAAAGCGCTGCAGCCATATCACTTGGCAGCACTGTTTCTTTTTTGATGCAGCTGTAAGCCATCGCAAGACATGTGGTGGTACACCCCGCACTTCCCAACGTCTCATACCCACCGATTTTTATGTCAGACCATCTTTCGTCTGTCTGTGTATATGAAGGAACGTCAAGATAAATCTGCGCAGAGACAGGCTCTTCACGTGATATATAATCCGAATGAATATATCCGATATAGGTCTTACCGGACAGTGCATCATAGTATTTGCTAAGATAAAAGCCATTCTTTTCTTCTCCAAATGTGCCGACAGCATTTTTGTATACTGTGTAACAGATTACATCCGAATCCTTGTCAGCACTGCTTCGAACGCTTACCCTGCCAAAATGATTTATCCAGCCCGGAGTACCGTTATGCGCGGTATTGTAATCACAAATATTCACTGCCGCATTGTTACTGCCAACAGTCCTTATTGATGAAGGCAGTCCGATACATTTTGCTATCGGAATCTCTTCCTTAGAAGAATTGTCGCTTTGAAGCTTTATAAAGATAAGTCCTCCGGCAATAAACGCTAAAGCAAGCACACACATTATTAATTTGAAAAGTAATGATTTTTGCTTCAAAACGCTTATCCCTCCTACGTATCTTATCAAAAAGCTTCTGTCTTCATAATTGCAGCTGCTGACACAGTATATTGCTTACAAAACATTGCAAATACCGTTTTAAACACGGCTTCCGATATAATAAAATCCTTTGGCTTCATCAAGTCTGACATCGACAATTTCGCCTATCAGTGAAGCATCACCCTTAAAATGCACCATAATATTGTTGCTAAGGCGGCCTGTAACCATTGAAGAATCATGGCTGTCAACGCCTTCAACCAGCGCAGACATGACCTTTCCTGTGTCCTTTGTGCAAACCTCTGCAGAGATTTTCTGAACCCTGTCAAGCAGGCGGTTAAATCTGTCCTTAACATCTTCTTCAGGCACCTGCTCCATAGCCGCAGCCGGAGTGCCGGTTCTCTTTGAATATATAAATGTAAATGCACTGTCATAGCGCACCTTTTCTACAACATCCATCGTCTCAAGGAAATCCTCCTCTGTCTCGCCCGGGAAGCCGACAATAATATCGGTTGTAAGAGATATATCAGGAATCTCACTTTTTATCTTCCGGGCCAAAGCAAGATACTTCTCCTTGTCGTATCTTCTGTTCATAGCCTTTAAAATCCTGCTGCTTCCAGACTGCAGCGGCAGGTGCAGATGGCGGCATATTTTTTTAGAATTCTTCATAACCTCAATAAGCTCGTCCGAAAGGTCCTTCGGATGAGAAGTCATAAAGCGAATTCTTTCAAGTCCTTCTATCTGCTCAACCATTTTTAAAAGCTGTGCAAACGAAACCGGCTCATCAAGCGTCTTGCCGTATGAATTAACATTCTGGCCGAGAAGCATTACCTCTTTAACGCCCTCGCCAACAAGCCTCTTAATCTCATTGATAATCTCCTCAGGTCTGCGGCTTCGCTCCCTGCCACGCACATACGGTACAATGCAGTATGTGCAGAAATTGTTGCAGCCATACATGATATTGACGCCCGACTTGAAAGGATACTTTCTGACAGCCGGAAGCTCCTCAACAATCTTATCAGTGCCGTCCCAGACATTCACAACCATCTCATCTGCGGTCATACGCTCATACAAAAGCTCCGCAAGCTGGAAAATATTATGCGTGCCGAAGATAATATCAATAAACCGATAGCTTTTCTTAAGCTTCTCAACAACCGAAGGCTCCTGAGTCATACAGCCGCAGATAGCGATAATCATATTCCGGTTTTCTTTTTTTAATGCATTTAAATAACCGAGCCTTCCATAAACCCTCTGATTTGCATTGTCCCTAACGGTACACGTATTATAAAGCACAAAATCAGCCGCCTCGCTCTCAGTCTCTTCAAATCCGGCAGCAGTAAGTATACCTAGCAGCTTTTCTGAATCCTTCGCATTCATCTGACAGCCGAATGTCTGAACACAGGCGGTAAGCGGTCTGCCTAAAGCAGTGCTTCTGTCAGAAATAAGCTTCCTTAATAGCTTTATATAATAATACTGTCTTTCCGGCTCACTCTCCGGCACGGTCTCATTCGTATCAATCTTCTCCAGAATAGCTTCTAAATTCTCGTCAATATTCATAATCGCCATGAGCAGTTTCATCCTTTCCGTTAAAATAACCTATCATATTATTATACACCAACCAGAGGATTTTTCAATAAAAATAATGACATCAGTTAAAGCCGATGTCATTACCTTTGAAAATAAGGCGCCGGAATTCTCCGGCGCCTTAATATTATGCAAAATAATTATTTAGTTTTCTTTGATGCCTTAACCTTTGTTTCTTTAACTTCACCGGCAACCTTCTTTGCTGTCTCTTCAACCTTAGCGGCAGCCTTCTTTGTTGTCTTCTTAACTTCCTTGGCAGCCTCATCAGCCTTAGTGGCAGCCTTCTTTGTTGTCTTCTTAGCAGCAGTCTCAACCTTCTCGGCTGTTTCCTCAGCCTTAGCGGCAGCCTTCTTTGTTGTCTTTTTAGCAGCAGCCTCAACCTTCTCGGCTGTTTCCTCAGCCTTCTTTGTTGTCTTCTTAGCAGCAGCTTCAACCTTCTTTGCTGTCTCCTCAGCCTTAGCGGCAGCCTTCTTTGTTGTCTTCTTAGCAGCAGCCTCAACCTTCTCGGCAACATCTTTTGCTGTATCTTCTGCTTTCTGAGCAGCTTCCTTTACAGTCTTCTTAGCAGCGGTTTTCTTAACCTCCGCTTTCTTTTCAACAGTTTTTACTGCATCAGCAGCCTCTTCCTTAACCTTGCGTGCTCTTGCCTTCTTGACTGCAATCTCCTTAAGAAGCATAAGCTTGCCGATATTGCCGTCTGCAAAAAGCTTTCCTGTGTTGTAAGCCTCATCAATTGCAAGCTTTCCTGCTGCAACATCTAAAACAGTATCAGCCGGTGTTGTAACAATAACATCACGGTCATAATACTCATATGGCTGAACATCAACCTTTCCCTCAGCAACCTCAAGATAAAATGCGCCTTCGCCCTCACCTGTAACATTGAACTGAACTGCTACATGCTCTGCAATCTTAGATGCATCTGCGCCTGCATACGCCTTTGAAACCTTTTCAACTATTTTTTCGTAAGTCATAATATCCCTCTTTCTTTCTTAAAAATTATATATCCAAAAGTATAAATAATTATTTTCGTATAGAATTTATCACACTTTTTTGTTTATGTAAATATTTTAAACAAATTTCGTTGTTTGTATTACTTTAAGCCTAAAATCAATATTTTTTTATTGCAAAATGACTATAAACACAAAAAATACTTTGATTATTATACGATAAAAGTTTGAAAATATTCATTAAAAACGGCAGGGTGCAAGGCACCCTGCCAGTTTTTACAGCTCATTTTTATCTCTGATTAATACTAAATTGCATATTTATTTTTTATAAACATCTATTTGAAACACTTTTTTGCTTGTTTTGCAGACAAGAACACAAGCTTATCAACAATAAATCAAATCTCAGTTTTTATCTGATTCAGCTCTCCGGCGTAAGCACTATCTTATCCAGATAGCATGCTCCCGACTTAACATAAACCACCACATTGTGCGTGCCCTTTCTGAGGTAAATTCTCGGTCCCGCATTGTCAGCAAAGCTGCCGAATGCGCCTGTGGATGCAATCTCAAGGTCTGCCAGCTCAACATCATATTCCTTGAGAATAAGCCTGCTTGTGCCGGTGCTC
>JAFRXK010000082.1 GCA_017442865.1 Lachnospiraceae bacterium
AACACCTGCGCTGCAGGTGCCCTTGACATGTCCGCTTGTTTTTGATAATAATTAAACAAGAGCCTGACGGACATATAGTGCCGTCAGGCCCCAAAATAATTATCATAGAAGATCGTTTACAGAAAAACTTTCATACTCTCTCTGAATCCAATCCAATTGCCGCTTAGTGGATGGTCTTTAAATTTATCCGGCAAAGTATCACCCCTTGCCAGAATTCGAATTACATCATCTAATAAATGTATATTTAGGTGGCGTTTTATTGCAAGCTTGTAGTCCTTTTTAAACTGCGTTGTCCATATGATTCCTCTATTCATTTTTTCAACTCCTTTAATACTTCTTCAACATCTGAATAACGTTGTACGGAAGAATCTTTTGATATGCGCAAAGCTTCTTCCAAGGCGGCAATAGTATCTTTGTTAGGCTGCTCAAGCCTTACATCAAAAGGAAAACCGCCGGAACGAAGGGACTGTCTTAAAAAAACATTGATGGCAGTTGTTAAGTTAATACCCAGTTCGTTATACAGAGCTTCACATTTCCTTTTTATTTCACTATCCATACGAACGCTGAAATTGATAGTATCAGACATAATTATGACCTCCTTTATGAATCACTTGATATATGTATAATATGTGCGATATAGACTAAATATATGTTTATTATATGCATAAAACAATGCATTGTCAATGCAATAGCTGTTAAAAAAGGAAATCGCAAGAGCCAAGGGCATGCTTAGCAATGAGAAGTTAGTAAGCAAGGCTGTGCAGCAGAGTATTTATTTGTATCCATAGCATTCATCTCTTTTAACTTGTAATATTTTCTAATGTCAAATATAATGTTAATTAAGAGATATCACGAAATGAGGTGAGCATTATGCTGGGCAAGGATGGAAGACTATATGACCCGTCTTTTGATTTTGACCATGACGGAAGTCTTAACGGATATGAATATCTTGTGATGGAGGATGTTGTGTTCGGTTCTGATGAAGAGGATGACGACCGTGAGGGCTGGGATGACGATAATTTGTACGACGAATGGAAAGATGACCATGAGGAGGACGACGATTGGGATTATGACTGTGAGGAGGATGACCGGGAAGAGGAAGAACGGGAAGAGAATGATGGATATTATGCTGTGAAAGACGTGAAGCAGGCAGATGAAATAAAGGAATCAGACAGCACTTTTTCGGGCAAAAAGCCTCCGGCGTTTTTTATGAAAATGGCGATGCTTTATGCTGATAAAAGCAAGGGCGAGCAGGAGGTTGTTGAGTATGCTGAGGTTATAATGCTTGTTTTTAAGATTCTGGGCGGCATAGCTATATTTTTGTTTTTGTTCTGGATTGGGTCAGAGCTGCTTTTGTCGCTGGATTAAAAGAAGAAGCTTTACTCATTAAATCATTATTTTATATAAAGTATATTTTGGTTCAGAATGATTTTATTCAAATTGATTTTATTAAAAATGATTTGAATAAAAACCGGTTTATATTGTTCCATTAATTAAAATGTTATTTCGATAAAATTGATGTTATTCAGATAATGATGTATAATATGATTAAGATTGTAGGAAAGTTTATGCACATAACTGTGAAAATATAGCGTTGATGTAAGAGAAATGTGCACGGCTATATGAGGAGGTTACTATGCAGAAAAATTATAGTCCTTTAGAAATTTACTGCTCCACCTGCGGAGCGCCGGCAAGGTTTGATATTGAGAAGCAGACATATTTGTGTGCGCACTGCGGTGCGAAGACAGGTATCGGTGAGCCGCTTGCAGAAAAGCAGGGCTTTCGCAGGCTTCACACGGAACGAATGAAGGAGGAGAAGAGGAATTACCCGCTGGTTTCGTGTGCATGTAAAAGCTGCGGTGCGACTATTGTATTTGAGAAAAATGAGGCTCTGACCGATTGTGCCTTTTGCGGGCATAGTCTGGTAAGACAGGAGTATATAAGCGTTGAGGACTTCCCGGAGATTCTGATTCCGTTTAAGATTACGCAGGACGAGGCAAAGGAGCGGCTGCTTGACTGGTGCCAAAAGCATGGAGGCAGGCGTGAGGCAAAGGATATAAAGAAGCATATTGATAAAATCAGCGGCTGTTATCTGCCGTTTGAGCTTGTGAAGGGACCCGTGGACTGCAAGACCGGAAGAGAAGACGGCACGCGAAAGTATAACTGCCGAGGTTTTGTGGAGGGCAGCTTTATAAATACCTCAAAGCAGTTAAACAATCTGCTGCTTAACGGAACAGAGCCTTACGATTTAAATGAGCTTAAGGAATTTGAGTTTTCGTATCTGGCGGGGCAGCGTGTGAAAATCCGTGATATAAATGACGCTGATGCTGCGAACCGCATTCGTGGCGAGATAGCGGCGGATTATGAGCCTTTTATTGCAAGGACGATGGAGACGCACGCCGTAAATATTACGCCGGATGTGTCAAATATGCTTGAGATGTCAGCAGTGCTGCCGGCGTATTATCTGCGCGCGGGAGATACGCTTGCGGCAGTAAACGGACAGACCGGCAAGACGGCGGTGCGCGAGGCAAAGGACAGGTTCTTGCTTCCGTGGTGGTTAAGGCCTATCGGCTGGACGGCAGTAGTCTGTGCACTGATTTTTGGCATTATGAAGCTTTTTGGTGCGGACAACATGATGTGCGCTTATATTTGCGGAATTATGGCAGTTTTTCTTCTCATGGTGTTATTTACCGCATACCATGACAAATATGAGGGCGACAAGCGCTGGATGCTTGCAAGACGGATATTTTCCTCGGACAAGGAGCGTATGCCTGTGTCAAAACCTGAATTTTACGAGGTTATTGACGGAAACCCAAGAACAGTAAAGCTGCGCTTTACCACAGTGCTTCGCGTGCTGAAAATGCTTTGCATTGCGTTTGGCGTGGTATTCCTTCCACTGATAATAGCATTTTTGTTAAATGGCTTTTCAACGTCCGGGCTTACAATCGGCGGCGCAGCAGTCTGGCTGTGCATCACAGTTCCGATAGCTCCGGTATATCTGCTGAAATTCGGACGGCTTGACCTTTATGAGCATCCGCTTATCTGGATAAAAAATCAGGCGGGGCGCTTTGTGCGCTACCGTGGCAGGAAGGGTAAGAGCCTAAAAGAGAGGCTTGCAGGCATAAAGAATTTACTGAATCCGGCAGTGTTTATAGGTGCTGCGGTTGTGTTGGGATTGTTATTTATAAATGTGCTGCTGGTGCTGCACTGGGACGATTTTGGATGATAGACTTTCTAGACTTTAAGAAAATGATCATTACGTCAGATACACAAAGGCATTTTACAATGATGATGGCATATTGATTATAAATGTGTACGATTTTTGCTGAATGCAGATTCGCTGGAGTGGTGAGAAGGATGATATCAACAACTGACAGAAAGAGGTATATATGAAACTAGATAATTCAGAATTGATGGAGCAATTAAGAAGAGCTAATATTTCGCTTGCCGGCAGAGTAGAGAATAAAATGGTTTTTGAACCATTTTGGAATGATTTTATGATGAGATTCTGTTGGTCTTCAAATGCTATTGAAGGTAATACACTTAGTCTGGACGAAACCATGGATGTGTTGTTATATGATGAGGTCAGGGCAGGACATACTTATTCGGAGTATACAGAAGCTAAAAATCTTTACAGCTCTATTCGTACACAAATGGCTTATCGCAAAGTTGATATAGATGAAGAATGGATTAAGAAATGCAATTCATTAATTTTAGGCGTTGACAGTGATTATAGAGACAGGGATGTATATATAGGGACAATTATGGAAGCAACCTATTATCCACCGCGTTTTACCGAGGTGCCAAGGCTGATGCGAAATCTTATGTCTGAAGGCGATATAAGGACGGGTGATATTGAGGAGATAGTCAGCGATATAGCCGAATTTCATATAAAATTTGAAAGGATTCATCCTTTCTTTGATGGCAACGGAAGAACCGGACGAATGATTTTAAATCAGCAGCTGATTAATAATGATTTATTACCAATTACAATAAATAAAAATTCTAAATACCGTCAGGCATTTGCTTCATATGAGCGTTCAAAAGATTTGTCCCTGCTGATATATCTGATTTGTAAAAACGAGCTGGAAGCTCTAAAAAGATTAAATGCTTTTGAGAAAAAATATAATGAGGTTGTAGGAAATGCTGAATAGGCTTGCGGAGTGTTGTGGTCAAGTGTTTTTCTGGTAATCCCGGAGGCATCGCTTATGAATGAAAAAGTAATAGATTATAAAAGATATTTGGAGGCATTTTTCTTAACGATATTATACATTGTTTGCGGCGGTTTAATTATCTATATAATAATAAAGCTCAATCAAAAAACTGCTGATTATATAGAAATACTTAATGAAGTTGCAAAATTGATAATGGCGTTGATTACTGTAGTATTGATATTATTGTTTAAAGGCTTTTTTGGCAAATTTAATTGGAAGAGTTATTTAAAAGGTTTGTTTATTTATATGCTGCCACTCACATTTTTTGACATATATCATATCGTAACATCAGTGAAATGGGTTTTCTTTGAACATTTTGAGCGTTATACAGAACATTTCGCGGGTAATTTTATAATGCTTTCCTGTATATGCATTACGACCGCTGTTACAGAGGAGATTATATTTCGATGCGGTATCTTTAATTATTTGAGGCGGGAAAATAATAAAGGAAGAAGAGCTTTCGTTAAATGAGAAGAGCTGATAACACTAATTTTCTTGCATAATATTGCCTTTGGCAGACTATTATAAAAACGGTGCAGGAGTATATTATCCGGACAGTGAACAAGAATACCTTGAATTATTTTTATATGGAAGTAGTGCGCATGAGAGATAAAATTTTAGATTATAAGAGATATCTGGCGGCTTTTTTAATAGCGCCATTATTCATAATTAGTGGAAGATTAATTCTTAATATAATATTAACAGTCAATCCTAAGCTTGAAGAATACTCAAATATAGTTGGTGTTGTTGTCGCTCTGGTAATTGGACTGATTGTAGTTGTAATCATACTATTATGCAAGGGTAGTATCGGAAGGTTTACTCTTAAAAGTTATTTCAGTGGTGTATTTTTTTACATGTTACCATTTACGCTGTTTTGTCTGTATCATATTCTGACATCAATGAAATGGATTTTTATTGATAATTATGAGCGTTATACAGAACACTTTTTAGGTGATTTTATTACGGAATTGTGTATATGTATAATGGTAGCCATTACAGAAGAAATAGTATGCAGATGCGCTGTATTAAATTGTCTGCTTGGCAGAGATAATGACATAAGCAAGAAGAAAATAGTGGCAGCCTGTATATATTCCGCTATTTTATTTGGTTTGATACATATGCCGGGTTATTTCGCAGAAAATGGAGCATCTGTTGCTTCAGCTTTGTGGGGTACTGTTTTGGCGTGTTTAGGTGGATATATTTTTGCAGTTATCTATTTAAAAACTAAAAATATATTTAGCGTTATGACATTACATTTCGGATGGGATTTTGCATTGTATTGTAAAGCAGCGATGTGTAAAGAGAGATACAGGTTCGGCGGAAGCTATAATTTTACTCCGTATCAGACCGCTATTATTGTTGTTATGGTAATAATTGCGACGATCGTTTTATTTAAAAGCGAGAAAGAGGAACTTTTGCTGAAAGATAATTGCAGTTAGTTTGAGGCTTCTTTTTGTAATACAAAATATGCTTTCTGACCAAACGGAAAGAATATATGGTGAAGCAGAAGAAAGAGTAATGGCATTATTTCATAAGTACGCGTATATGGATAGTGATAATTTTCATAAGTTATCACTATTTTTTTTGCCATAATATATGGGGAAAACTGTCGGTAGAAGTGCAAGTTGTTGAATGTGCATTTTGTCTGAATTTTTGCTTGAATTACATTTAAATTACTATAGTATTACACTTAATTGCATTGATTTAATGTTAAAAATATGTTATTATGAATAAAAAGAATGAATATTATATGCTGTTTATGGCTATTTTAACTAAAAATCATTACAAGATACAAAAGGGGCGGTTTTACTGGCGATGAGAGAGATTATTCACCTAAATCATGAATGGGAGTTTACCGGAGAATTTACCGAGGATTTTTTAAAAGGGCACTTGACGGATGTTACTGGAGTTGATTTACCACATACATGCCATGAGACGCCCTTTAATTATTTTGACGAGAGCATTTACCAGATGGTGTGCGGCTATAGAAGGAGGCTTGTGCTGCCGGAGAATGCGCGTGGCAAGAGAGTGTTCCTGGTAGTTGGCGCGGCGGGGCACAGCGCGCAGGTGTATGTGGACGGCATGGCGTGCGGTAAGAGGCATAATTGCGGGTATACACAGTTTACTGTGGAGCTTACAGATGTGCTTGAAGCCGGCAGGGAGTCGCTTCTTGTAATCGAGGTTGACAGCCGCGAGCAGCAAAATATGCCGCCTTTCGGGCATGTGATAGATTATATGACCTATGGCGGGCTGTACCGCGAGGTCAGGCTGGAAATCAGGGAAGATAGCTACATTGAGGATGTGTTTGCAAAGCCATTTATACCTGAGGGCGAGGGAATGACAAAAAGCAGCTATTCGCCACAGGAGATTGCGGCGGTCAGATTTGACGGCAGACTTGAAAGTGAAGTACGCGTGGTAAATGGCGAGGGCTGCGTGCTAAGGCAGACCATATTTGAATATAAAGACACACAGGGTATTCCGCTTTGCGCGGCGAGCTTTAAGACTTCAACAGGAAATCTTATCGTGCCGAAGGCGCGTCTTTGGGATGTGGAAAGCCCGGCATTATATACGCTTGTTACAGAGCTTATTAGAAATGAAGAGGTTATTGACAGGGTCGAGACGACATTTGGTTTTAGGCGCGCGGTATTTGAGACAGACTGCTTCAGGCTAAATGGCAGAAGACTTAAGCTTGTGGGGCTTAACAGGCACCAGAGCTTCCCTTATGTGGGCTATGCGATGCCAAAGTCAATGCAGAGACTGGATGCGGAGATTTTAAAGCAGGAGCTTGGGGTAAATGCAGTCAGAACATCGCATTATCCGCAGTCGCAGCATTTTATAGACAGGTGCGATGAGCTGGGACTTTTAGTATTTACGGAGATACCGGGCTGGCAGCATATCGGCGATGATGAGTGGAAGAACATTGCGGTTGAAAACACGAAGGAAATGGTTTTGCAGTATCGCAACCATCCGTCGATAATCCTCTGGGGCGTGCGCATAAATGAGTCTGTGGATGATGATGAGCTTTATAAGAGGACGAATGAGACGGCAAGAAGACTTGATTCTACGAGGCAGACGGCAGGCGTAAGGTGCAATAAAAAGAGCAGCCTTTTGGAGGATGTGTACACCTACAATGATTTTGTGCACGAGGGTACGAACAGGGGCTGCGAGCCTAAGAAAAATGTCACGTCTGATATTAACAAGCCTTATATGATTTCGGAGTATAACGGACATATGTACCCGACGAAAGCATTTGATGATGAGGAACATAGACTTGAACATGCGTTAAGACACGCGAGGGTGCTTGATGCGGTGGCAGGCGAGGATGACATTGCAGGCTCGTTTGGATGGTGCTTCTTCGATTACAACACCCACAAGGATTTCGGCAGCGGCGACCGCATTTGCTATCACGGAGTCTGCGACATGTTCAGAAATTCAAAGCCTGCGGCGGATGTGTATGCGTCCATGCAAAGAAAAACGCCGGTGCTGTCGGTGAGTTCGTCGATGGATATAGGCGAGCATCCGGCGGGAAACCGCGGCAGGGTGTATATGTTCACAAACGCAGACAGCGTGAGATTTTACAAGAATGATAAATTTATAACCGAGTATGAGCCTAAATCATCAGAATTTAAAAATTTAAAAAATCCGCCGATAGAGCTTGATGATTTTATCGGAGGGCAGATAGCAGAAAATGAAGGCTTTGCGGACAGGCAGGCAAGGTATGTAAAGGACATTTTAAATGAGTCCACGCGTTTTGGCATGTCAAGGCTGTCATTTAAGTCAAAGCTTAAGGCGGCGTGGCTGATGGCACGCTACCGCATGAGCTTTGATGATGCGTATGCGCTTTATGGAAGGTATATCGGCAACTGGGGTGACAAGGCAACGGTATACCGTTTTGAGGCGGTAAAGGAAGGCCAGGTGGTTAAAACCGTTGACAAGAGCACATTTACTAAGCTTAAGCTTGCGGCTGTGTCGAGCCACACTGAGCTTGTAGAAAATGAGACGTATGATGTGGCGGCAATCCGTATCAGGGCAACCGACCAGAATGACAATGTGCTTCCATTTTACAACGGCGCGGTAAATATCGAGACAGAGGGCGATATAGAGGTAATCGGTCCGAAAACCGCCATTTTACGAGGCGGCATGGGCGGGACATATATAAGGACAAAGGGCGTTGCCGGGGATGCAAGCGTAAGGCTTACACTTGAAACCGGCGAAAGCAAAGAATTGTTGTTCAGCATCAGAGTTGTTGATTAATATAAGGGTGAGGAGGAGAGCTATGGTTGACAAATCAAAAAGCATTTTCGGCAATGAAATAAGCGCGAAGGCGTACCGCAAGGCGGTCAAGTCAAAAGCTAAATACGCAAGGAAGTACGGCGATGACAGCAATGCGGACTATAGCGTGAAGCTTGTAAAAAATGCATGCCTTAATAAGCCTTTGGGAGTAGAGGATATCAGGGTGGACGAAGGAGAAGGAGATATACCGTTTGATACTGAAAAAGGTATTATAGTAGGCAACATAAGAATGGGCTTCGGCCATTACAGAATATCAATTGCGATGGCGTCCGCGGCGAACGCATTAGGCTACAAGCCTTACTGGATGGATTTGAATTCATATAAAAACACGACTTGTACGAAGGTTATCGGCGCACAGAATGATTTGTATTCGATGGGTTCAAGGCTGTCGCAGAAAAGCAGGCTTTTTAACAGGGTTTTTTGGGAGCCTATGAATTATGAGGGCTTCAGGCAGCTTACCTACAATGCTTCAGACCAGAAGAATGCGGAGCTTATGGCTCCTGTATTTAAAAACGTACCGAAGGACATTCCGGTTATCGGCACGCATGTGTGGCCGGCGCAGGCGGCGTTACATGCAGGCATGAAATATGTGGTCAATGCAATTCCGGACAACTGGCCTATGGCGCTGCATTTTGCAGAGGGAAGCGTGCATACTATTCAGACGCACCAGTCATATATCGGCTATCGCATACTAAACGGCATGAAGAAAAAGGAAGTGCTTAAGCCGATGCCGGAGGACAGCCTCGTATACACAGGGCACTACATAGACCATGAGCTGGTGGCAAATATTGAGAGGGACTGTGAGGCAAGGCTTAACCGAAAGAAGAATGGCGAGCCAATGAGATTTTTGCTTACGATTGGCGGCGCTGGCGCGCAGAGAGAGCTTTTCGCGGCGGTAATAAAGCATTTGCTTCCGTTGATTAAGCTGAAAAAAGCGGCACTTTACGTGAATGTCGGTGATTATAAGCAGGTTTGGGAGGAGCTTGTAAAGAGCATAGACGGACTTGCTGATATAAGCACTACGCATTTTAACGACTGGGACGATACAAATTCATTTGCGGAGGGAGCGATAGACGGCAGGGTTGAAGGTGTGCATGCCTTCTGGCATGAAAACATTTTCGAGGCGGTATATTGTACAAACCTGCTGATGCGTTCGGCAGATGTGCTTGTAACAAAACCTAGCGAGCTTGCTTTTTACCCTATACCGAAGCTTTTCTTAAAGAGAATCGGAGGGCATGAGAAGTGGGGAGCAATTCACTCGGCAGAGTTCGGCGAAGGAAGCCTTGAGTGTGAGGACATTCCTCATACGCTGCAGATGATAGACATGTTCTTAAACGAGACGACACTTTTTGAGGAAATGTGTAAATGTATAAATGTAAACAAAACCATTGGATTATATGACGGCGCATACAAGGCTGTGGAGATTGCAATGGAGCTTAAAAATAAGTAAAGGGGATAACGATTATGGATAACAAACAGACATTAACAACAAGAGCTAAGCTTTCTTATGCACTCGGTGCTGTAGGAAAGGACATGGTATATATGCTTTCGGCAAGCTATGTACTTTACTATTTTCAGGACATACTGGGCGTAAGCGCCGTAGCGATGGGCGTTATACTTTTAGTGGCGCGTATATTCGATGCATTTAACGACCCGGTTATGGGACTTGTAGTTGCAAAGACAAAGACACGCTGGGGTAAATTCCGCCCGTGGCTGCTTATCGGCACACTTACCAATGCCGTGATTTTGTTTCTGATGTTCTCTGCGCCTCCTAGCCTTGACGCAAAGGGCCTTATCGCATATGCGGCGGTAACATATATTTTATGGGGCGTAACCTACACAATGATGGACATTCCGTACTGGTCAATGATACCTGCATTTACCGAGGGCGGCAAGGAGAGAGAAAACCTCACCACACTTGCAAGGAGCGCGGCAGGCGTCGGCTCTGCAATCATTACAGTCGTAACCATGATAGCAGTCCAGAATTTAGGTAAAATATTTGGCGGACAGACCGCAAAGGAAATAGAGATTACAGGCTTTAAATGGTTTGCGCTGATAATTGCTATATTATTTGTCGTATTTACGGTGCTTACATGTATAAACGTAAAAGAAAAATCAACCGCAAAAATGGAGACTGTATCGGTTGGACAGATGTTCAAGGCGCTTATTAAAAATGACCAGGCACTCGCAATCGTTGTTACAATTGTGCTCGTAAACTGTGCGATTTATATCACATCAAACCTTGTAATATACTTCTTCAAATACGATTTCGGAGGCACAGGCTGGTACAACAGCTACACATTGTTCAATATGTTCGGCGGCGCAATGCAGATACTGTCAATGATGCTTTTCTATCCGCTGCTCAGAAAATTCTTCTCGAATACGAAGATATTCTACATAGGACTCGGTGCGGCGATACTTGGATATGCAGTGCTTTTAGGACTTGCATTTACAAACATGAGCAACGTGTTTATACTGTTCGTTCCGGGCTTCCTGATATTTGCCTCAAGCGGTATAATGAACATTCTCACGACGGTATTTCTTGCAAATACGGTTGATTACGGTTTTGTTAAAAACGGACACAAGGATGAGAGCGTTATCTTCTCAATGCAGACATTTGTGGTTAAGCTTGCATCAGGTATCGCGGCGTTTGCGGCTTCAATATGCCTGCAGATAAACAAGCTTAGCGATGCGGCAACGACAGAGGCAGAGCAGACGGTAGACTTTTCACTTGCTGTATCACAGGCGGCAAAGGTCGGCCTTCGTATGACAATGGCGCTTATACCGATAGCAGGACTGTTATTTGCAATCTTCTGGTTCAGAAAAAAATATTTCCTTACAGATGAAAAGGTTCAGGAGCTGTCAGAGCAGGTAAGGCAGCTTCAGGAAAATAAATAGGCTGTCCAAAGCCTGTGGATAAAGAGTATGGGGAGGAGATTGAATGATACGTCATCTTCATGAAGAAAGCAATGAGTTTGTACTGGACACCGATAATACAACTTATGCCTTCAGAGTAACAAAGTCGGGGCATCCGGAGCATCTTTATTACGGAAAGCGCATAAATATATTTACGGCAGACGATTTGATTGCATTTACGCAGAAAAGAGAATTTGAGCCGGGAAATGTTATTGTTTATTCGCCGGAGCACAGGACAACTATCTTAGAGGATATGTGCCTTGAAATGTCGTCAGGCGGTCATGGTGACATAAGGGAGCCGTTTGTGGAGATAGTGCATGCAGACGGCAGCAGAAGCTCGGATTTTCTGTATTCGGATTATGAAATAACGCAGGAAAAGCCTGAATTTAAAACACTTCCGGGCTCGTATTCGGAACATGGCAATGTAGAGCATTTATGCGTTACGCTGGTTGATGATAAACTCACGCTTAAGCTGCATTATTATGTGTATCCTGAATGTGATGTGATTACCAGAAGCGCAGAGCTTATTAATAACGGCGTGGAGACTGTAGAGATAGAGCGCCTTCTGAGCCTGCAGCTTGATTTGCCTGACAGCGGCTATGCCTTTACGTCATTTCATGGAGCATGGGCAAGGGAAATGAACAAGAGCACAGTTGTTTTAAATGTCGGCAAGTTCGTAAACGAGTCGCGGGCGGGCTGCTCGTCGAGCAGGGCGAATCCATTCTTTATGCTGCACAGCCACGAGACAACCGAGGACAGCGGCGCATGCTATGGCTTCAACCTTATTTACAGCGGAAATCATTATTCGGTGGTAGAGGTAAATGCTTTTGGAAAGACCAGAGTTGTAAGCGGCATAAACCCGCAGGGCTTTAGGGTGTTGCTTGAGAGTGGCGAGAGCTTCGAAGCACCTGAGGCAGTAATGACATATTCGGCGGACGGGTTTACCGGGCAGAGCATTAATATGCATAAATTTGTACGGGAGCATATAGTGCGCGGCGAATGGAGAGACAAGGCGCGTCCGGTGCTTTTAAACAGCTGGGAGGCATGCTATTTTGACATTTCGGAAGGCGGGCTTGTGTCGCTTGCTAAGAGCGCAAAGAATCTTGGTATCGAGCTTTTTGTGATGGATGACGGCTGGTTCGGCGAAAGAAACGACGATGGCAGTTCTCTTGGAGACTGGGATGCAAACCTAAAGAAGCTTCCGGGCGGACTTAAAAGGCTGGGCGAAAAGATAACCTCGCTTGGACTGCAGTTTGGAATCTGGGTAGAGCCCGAGATGGTAAATGTGCAGAGTAAATTGTACGAGCAGCATCCTGATTGGGTGATGCAGATACCGGGAAAGCTCCATTCAGAGGGAAGAAACCAGCGTATCCTTGATTTTGCAAATCCTGAGGTGACAGATTATATTATAAAGAAAATGAGCGAGGTGTTCTCATCTGCGGACATTTCCTATGTAAAATGGGATATGAACAGAATCTTTTCCGACGTGTATTCGCCTTATCTTCCTGCGAAAAGACAGGGAGAGACCGCACACAGGTACATTTGCGGATTATATCATGTGATGGACGAGCTTACAAAGCGTTTTCCACACATATTGTTTGAAGGGTGCGCTTCGGGCGGCAACCGCTTTGACCTCGGCATACTTTGCTACTTCCCACAAATCTGGGGCAGCGATAACACTGATGCGATAAGCAGGCTTACCATTCAGGAGGGCTACAGCTACGGGTATCCTCTAAGCTGCGTGGGAGCACATGTTGCGGCAAGCCCGAATCACCAGACGCTAAGAAGGACTACTCTAAAGACCCGTTTCGGCGTGGCAGCGTTCGGTGCGCTCGGTTATGAGTGTGACTTGCGTGATTTAAAGAGCGAGGAGAAGCTTAAGATAATCGGTCAGATAAACGTTTATAAGAAATGGCGGGATGTCTTCCAGTCCGGACAGTTCTACCGCATAAAATCAGGCAATACCTATGAATGGCTTTATGTGTCGAAGGATAAAAAACGTGCGGTCGGACTTTTGGTACAGAAGCTTGTCAAGCCGAACACGCAGTATGAACGCTTTGTTGCAAAGGGACTCGACCCTGATATGCGCTACAGATTCTATGTCATTCCTGAGCGTGTGGATATAAAGCAGTTCGGCAGCCTTGTAAACACGCTGGCACCGATTCATGTAAAGCAGGATTCATTTGTTCACAACGTCATTGCAAGGGCAGTGAAAATGAGCGGTGAAATGGAGGAGTACAACGCAACTGGCGATTTGCTGATGTCAGCGGGAGTTGCGCTAAAGCAGGCATTTTCAGGTACCGGCTTTAATGATAATGTTAGGGTATTCGGTGATTTCGCATCAAGAATGTATTTTATAGAGGCAATAGAATAAAATTTGGGCGGGTTCGTGCACGAACCCGCCCTTAATTTACGCCTTTATTCTATGCGCCCCGTCCGCTATCTTCACGGCAAACACATAAGCCTCCCTGCTAAAGCGCTCCTTATATGCAGCAGAGATTTTATTCATAAACGTTTCCACGCAACTGTTTTTCACCAGGTTTACGGTGCAGCCTCCGAAGCCGCCACCGGTCATTCTCGCGCCGTATACGCCTTTAATGTTCCATGCGGTTTCGGCGAGGAAATCAAGCTCAGCGCATGATACCTCATAGTCGTCGCGAAGTGAAATGTGAGACTCGTTCATAAGTGTGCCGAAGCGTGAAAGGTCGCCTGCCTTTAACGCCTTTGCGGCGTCGATTGTACGCGCATTTTCGTAGATGGCGTGCCTGGCGCGCTTTTTGCATATATCGTCTGTAATAAGGTGTCTGTGTTCTTCAAATTGTGCGGGAGTGAGAGCGCAAAGAGAAGAGACCTTAAGTTCATTTTTAAGGGCGGCGAGGGCCGCCTCGCATTCATGGCGGCGGTCATTATATGCGGAGGAAGCAAGTGAGTGCTTTACATTGCTGTTGACAATGACAAGAGTAGCGTCATCATCTGAGACAGGCGCATATTCAAAATCAAGAATATTTGTGTCAAGCAGGATAGCGTATCCTGCCCTGCCCATCGCACTCGCAAACTGGTCCATAATACCGCAGCTTACGCCAATGAAATGATTTTCTGCGAATTGCCCGAATACGGCAAGCTCCTGTCCGGTAACAGGAATATTGAAAAGCTCTTTGAGCACTAAGCCTGTCAGCACCTCAAGCGCTGCAGACGAGGAAAGCCCTGCACCATCCGGAAGATTGCCGGAGAACACAAAATCCGCGCCGTAAGGAATCTCATAGCCGAACTGGCGGAAGGTGTGTATCACGCTCTTTGGATAGTCGCTCCACGCTCCATCATAGGACAGGGCATCAAGGCTCGCTTCGATAACACCTGCATCAGCGAAGTTTGTCGAATAAAATCTAAGCTTCATGTTATTACGCTTTGCAGCCACACATTCAATGCCAAGGTTAATTGCACACGGAAAAACATGTCCTCCATTGTAATCGGTGTGCTCACCGATAAGATTCACCCTTCCCGGCGCAAAGCAGTGCACCTGCATCGGGCGGCAGTATATTTTTTCGAAAATCTCTACAATATTATTCATCATAAATACCCCCATAAAAATATTTTAAACCGGCATTGTTTCAATGCGGTAAAAGCAATCATACCTAATATTTAAACCGGCGCCGAAACGGCGCCGGCATATTGTTTATTTTGAAAATATCGCATAGCATTTGCCTGACTGGTTTCCGGCAACCTTTGAAGGCGGGTCGTATGTAATGTCGGTTGCATACCCCGGATTGTTTACAATAACGTAACCGTCAGAGGTAAGTCCGGCAAGTGTGATGTAATGGTAGCCGCCGGAGTAATCGCCGCCGGTTCCTGTGGAGCGGTCAAAGCCCTTTACTGACATGACTATCTTGTAGCCGTGACCTAAATAGTAAACAAGATCCTCTGCGCTAAGAAAACCCTTATCTGCGATTACATTCAGACCGTAGTCTCTCGCAACGCCCCTGCACATGCTCACACCGAAAGAGCCGTTGTTGTAGCTTCTGTATTCGTCGTAGTCGTAAGCGGCTGCAACGACATCAGGAGTAATACGCTCATCATAAATATACGACAATACCATCGCTATTGAAGTAGGACAGCAGCCGTCGCTTCTAACCGTGCCCGCCGCAAAAGGCGTATCGCACCAGGTTCCGCTGCCCTGATTATATAATGGCAGAGGTGAGTAGAGGACGGTTTCATCGCTCTTGTATATAAGATAATTTATCAGTTCAGAATAAGACAGCGACATCAGCGAGGATGCCTCGGCTCTTTTTTCACTGTCCCAGACAAAATTCTCGGGAATATCCACATCAAAGTAATCCTCAAGAATCGGGTTTATGTGAAGCCTTACAGAGCCTGTTTTCTTATATTCCTCTGCAATATCATTGCAGAACCCCTCAACAAGCTGGGTGTTGCTCGTAAGCACAGAAGCGGCGTAGCCGTTGCCGTTTACAACAAAATAGTGAGTGTATGCCCACAAGTGTCTTGCGTAATTTTCAAGGTGGGTTATATTGTCAATATCATAGTCTGTGTACACTGCGCTCATGGCAAGCATCTTCATGCGGTCATTGATGCTGCCGGCAGGATTTATAATCTGAATATCGGAATACGGAACGTCAATCCTGTCAAGAAACTGCGACAGGGTGTAGCTGTTAATATCGGTTCCGTACTTAAGCTCTCTTAAAAATCTGGCTATATTGTAACGATTTAGCTGTCTTTCCTGCAAATGAAGTGCGTCAGGTTCATCATATTTGTAAGAGTCGTCAAAGCTGTAATGCACTGTACCGTCATTTAATGCGGCATTCCTTGTGTCAGGGGATATAGGTGCAAATGCAGGTACTGCCTCCTCGCCGGTCTGATTTGACTTCAAAAAGCCAAGATTTATATTGTCGGATTTCATTATATAAAAAGCAGCGGCAAAATTAACAATGGAGATAAAGAGAATTATGCCGCCGATTATAATAAGGCGTTTTTTCATATCGGTCCCTCGTAAATTTAAGTTGTTGATGTCTGTGTCATAACAGACCATATTAATGGTAACATATTAACACGACTTAAAAAGTGAAAAAAATGTGAAATAAGATTTTTTATATAATATTATATTTCAATATCTTTGCATTTATATTATATTCTATATTATACGGCAGTGTTTTTCAATTACTAAATTATTGCATTGACTGATTTTTCACCGTCTGCCGGTGGCGGTTGACGTGGTTGACATGTCTGATTAACTAAACTATAATGTGATAGCAGATATTGAGGGTAATTAAATGATTAAATATATTAATGTATAAAAGTGGTTTTAGGAGTTTGGAAATGAAAAGGAATACGAAAAAAACTGTGATGGCTGCAGTGCTGTTTTTTATGTTAATAATGGTTTGCGGCTGCGGCAGAAAGGGCAGTACGGGTACTGATGATTTGAATTTGTCTGATGCTTCTGAAGCGGAGAGTCAGGACGGCAAAAAGCAGGATAAGAATGATAACGAGCCTTCCACCGAGGCAGGACCGATTGTCATTAAGGCCGAGAGCATAGATTTAAGCGGCAATGCCGAGGAGACGATAAGCATCGATAAGGCATCATATATTGAGTCTGACAGGTTTATCATTTATGCGGATCCGGGCGTTACGCTCAGTCAGGACGCAGAGAGCTTTATTAAAGAGGCTATGAGCCTGCTGGAGAGTACGATTGGCGAGTCCTATGACAATGAAATCTTTAAGCCTGAGGGCAGGGAGCAGGGCGTTACCACCGAGATGAAGGAGGGCTATGACGAGGCTGCGGCTGCCATGACGGCAGGTGAGGATTTTTACGGTGTGGACTTGGAGCAGGAGAAGATGTGTATATTTGTTGCGTCTGATTCTAAGAAGACCTGGTGCTATAACAACGGTGTGCTTTTAAGGCAGGAGGACCTTAAGGGCGGCGGCAGAAGACGCGCCATTGACGAGCTTGCGGGTCTGCTCTGCTTAAGAATAGGCAATACCTCGCTTGGCGACTGCCTTGACGGCGGACTTAAGGGTTATTACACACAGAAGCTTGTAAATGAGCATCCTGAGCTTGGTATAAGCTTTGACGGACATACATATTATGACGGTGTGGAGAAGTTCTTCCTGACAGAGAAGAATGGTTCAAATCTTATTTGTACAAGCCATGGCTTTGAGGCCGACAGCATAGGCTTCAGGTTTATGGACTTTGTTTCGGAAAAGTACAATGTTGACAAGATTAAAGAGGTTTACAATTCAGCGGCAGCGTACAGAGAGCTGTTTATGGGTACGCACAGCGGTGCTGTTACCATGCAGAAGGTTGCAGACCTTGTAAAGAAGGCTACAAGCCCGAATGTATTTGTTGAGTTTTATGAGTGGTACAAGGTCAATGCCGAGCATTATGGTGATATGACATATCTTGAGGCAGAGACCGCAAGCAGCGAGGCTGAAAGCGAGACCGACTCTGAGACCGGGACAGGCAGTGAGGGCGAGTCACAGACATGGTATGAGGAATACGAAAGTGAATACCGTGAAGAATATACGGAGCGAGACTGGCAGGCATTCTTTGAGGAGATGTTCGGCAAGTAGGCAGATGATTTTGACAGATAAGATTTCCACATCTGCCGGGAGAGTACTATACACTTTCCACATTTGTCGGGAGGGAACTTTACCCGTTCAGGTATAGCGGTGTCAAATCATTTTGACACCATGTTATTTGCAAAGATAACTGCAGGGCTGCCGCAGGCAGCCCTGCAGCTTATAATAATACAGCGGAGGACATTTATTATGAAGGAGTTCAAGGGTTATACATATATTGAAGGCGGAGTCTGCGCCTCAAAGGGTTTTCTGGCGAACGGACTTAACTGCGGGCTTAATCCAAACAAGAGCAAAAATGACCTGGGAGCAATATACTGTGAGACGCCATGCGATACTGCGGCGGTATACACTCTTAACAAGGTAAAGGGTGCGCCAATCGTGGTTACAAAGAGAAATATTGCGGCAGCGAATGGTTTGATGCGTGCGGTAATCGTAAACTCAAAGAATGCGAATACCTGCAATACGGACGGAGAGGAAAAGGCAGAGGCAATGTGCAGACTTATGGCTTCACGCCTTGGTATTAAGCCGGAGGAGGTCGTTGTGGCGTCAACAGGCGTTATCGGTCAGGTGCTTCCTATTGAACCGATTGCAGAGCATATAGACGAGCTTGTGAGCGGTCTTAGTGCTGACGGCAATTTAAAGGCTGTAAATGCCATTATGACTACTGATACTGTTGAAAAGGAGGTCGCTGTGGAATTTGAGCTTGACGGGGTTAAATGTCACCTCGGCGGTATGGCGAAGGGCAGCGGCATGATTCACCCGAACATGGCTACAACACTCAACTTTATTACCTCAGATGTGGCTATAAGCTCCGAAATGATTCAGAAGGCACTCAGTGATGTGGTTAAGATTACATACAACTGCTTAAGCGTTGACGGCGATACCTCGACAAATGATATGGTATGCGTGATGGCAAACGGCCTTTCAGGCAATGACAGGATAATAGGCGAGGGCGATGCATTTGAAACCTTTAAGCAGGCGCTTTATATAGTGATGATGAATATGACAAGAATGCTTGCAAAGGACGGTGAGGGCGCTACAAAGCTTATCGAATGCACCTGCGAGAGTGCTCCTGACCTTGATACCGCAATTGCGGTTGCAAAGAGCGTTATTAAATCGCCGCTTTTAAAGTGCGCTATATTCGGCGAGGACGCCAACTGGGGACGTATTCTCTGCGCAATAGGCTATACTGACGCAGAGTTTGATATCAGTAAGGTTGACGTTGATATCTGCACCGAAAAGGGTGAGGCTTATGTCTGCAGAAACGGCATGATTACAGGCACAGGCGTGGAATGCTCAGAGGAAAAGGCAGCCGAGCTTTTAAGCTCAGAGGAGATATTTATTAATGTAAGATTAAATCAGGGCGATGCGGCGGCAACCGCGTGGGGCTGCGATTTAACATACGATTATGTGAAGATAAACGGAGATTACAGGAGCTGATGCTTGTTGCCGCGGGCTTCGGAATATTATTGCTTCCCCCGAAATATTAACAGAACAAGGACGGACAAA
>JAFRXK010000083.1 GCA_017442865.1 Lachnospiraceae bacterium
CAAACAGATATACGGCATTGCCAACAGCAGAAAGGGCAGGCTATCTATTTAAAGGCTGGTATACAGCTGCAGAAGGCGGAACAAAGATAACAGAAAACTCTGGAGTAGCGGCAACCGACAGAACCCTGTATGCACACTGGACAGCAAGAACATATACAGTGAAATTTGATGCAAACGGAGGAACATGTGAAACAAAGAGCCAGAAGTATGTATATGGACCGACAAACAGATATACGGCATTGCCAACAGCAGAAAGGGCGGGCTATCTATTTAAAGGCTGGTATACAGCTGCAGAAGGCGGAACAAAGATAACAGAAAACTCTGGAGTAGCGGCAACCGACAGAACCCTGTATGCTCATTGGACAGCGAAAACATATGTAACAAAGTTTAGCGGAAACGGCGGTACAAGCACAAAGTCAAGTGTGACGTTAAAATACGGTATACAGTATGGTAATGTATTGACAGATATAACAGCAACAAAGAAAGGATATACGTTTATAGGATGGTATACAGCTGCAGATGGAGGAAGTAAAGTTGCATCTACGGAATATATACCGGCAGAAGATAGAACTTTATATGCCCATTGGACAGAAAACATATATACAATAACATACAATGCAAACGGAGGTGTATGTAATACAGAGAGCCAGAAATATACATATGGTTCGAACAATAAATATACAGCACTGCCGACAGCAACGAGAACAGGTTATACTTTTGTGGGATGGTACACAGCAGAAGAAGGCGGAACAAAGATAACAACAGATACAGGTGTAGCAGCAACAGACAGAATCTTGTACGCTCATTGGAAAGCGAAAACATATGTAACAAAGTTTAAGGGAAATGGCGGTACAAGCACAAAGTCAAGTGTGACTTTAAAATACGGTATACAGTATGGTAATGTGTTGACAGATATAACAGCAACAAGGACAGGATATTTATTTGATGGATGGTATACAGCAGCAGAAGGTGGCAATAAAGTGGCATCTACAGATTATATACAGGCAGAGGATAGAACTTTATATGCCCATTGGACAGCAAAAACATATACAGTAACGTTTAATGCAAACGGCGGTAAGTGTGATACAAAGACTCAGCAGTATACATATGGTTCAAGTAATAAATATACAGCACTGCCGACAGCAACGAGAACAGGCTATACATTCACAGGATGGTATACTGATATTGATGAAGGCACAAAGATAACAAAATATACCGGGGTAGCAGCATCCGACAGAACTCTTTATGCCCACTGGACAGCAAAAACATATACAGTGAAATTCAATGCAAATGGAGGAATTTGTGACATAGAAAGTCAGCAATATGTATATGGACCGACAAACAGATACACGGCATTGCCAACACCAACAAGAGATGGATATGTATTTGAAGGCTGGTATACAGCTGTAGATGGTGGCACTAAAATCAAAGACAATACAGGAGTGGCAGCAACAAATAGAACATTTTACGCGCATTGGAAAAAGAGGACGGTTATTTCTTTTGACTCTACAGAGGGTAACTGCGAAATAAGAAGCGAATATTTTATTTCTGGAGAACCATTTGGCACTAGATTGATAGAAATAGTTCCCGTTAGAGAGGGATATGATTTTTATGGTTGGTACAAAACGGCAATAGGATATAAACATGATATTTATGAGGTTAATTGTACTGATTTGGTACCTGAGGAAGAATGCACCTTATATGCACGATGGGAAGTTACAGGTAATTGTAAAGTAATATTTGATGCAAATGGTGGTAATTTAAGCATAACAGAAGATACCTATAAGAAGGGAGAGAAGTATGGTAATCTACCAACTCCTGGTAAAGTGGGATGCGTATTTGAGGGTTGGTATACATCCAAGACAGGCGGTACAAAAGTTACAAGTGAATCGTTTGTACCTAATGAAGTTAAAAAGACGCTGTATGCACATTGGAAAGAACTTAAACTATGTTATAACAATAATTCTTATAATATGGATGTTGAAGATAATATGGTTATAAATTGTCTTGGATACAGTCAAGAGCTTGTTTTTACTGTTAATTCTGATGTAAATATAATTAAAGTATATTCAAGTGCTGATTGGATAGACGAGAATTTTGTGTTTAACAATGAAAGTAACGTTTTGCATATATTTATAAACGCAAACAGATATGACAAAAGAGAAGCAGAGATAAAGGTTTTTGCAGACAATGGCACATGGAAAAAGTTTAATATATCACAAGGAGCAGTTGATAAATTTGTAAATGCAAATTATGAAGATTATATTTTTGGTTCTAATAAAGAAAATGGAATAACTCTAGGATCTTATTTTGAGAAAGCTGAAACTTGTGGGGGTGATGTTGATGGATTGTTTACACCAAATCATAATGGCATTATTAAAGTGTGTACAGATCACTTTTTATATTATGAAACGTACTTTACAGGAATGTGCTTTTACACAGATTGGATTCTTGTTAACTGCACTGATAAAAAAGGAGTAAATTGGTGTTATGATGATAGTGGTAAAAAAATAGGCAAGTATGGCTATGAGTGGGATGATATACTAGAAGTAGATATGCAAGTTGAATTAGAACGCACAAATGCGGTTAATTCGAGTGTTGCTGCAAGGTTTGTAACGGGATTACAAAAAGGAAATGATATACTTTTAAAAACAGATGTAAATGGTAGTGCTCATTTGGAGAAAGATTCGGATTATTATTCACTATTTAAGAATTCGTATAAAACATATAAAAGTCTTGTTAGTGTTGCTTCTGTTCTTTCAGGTAATCCTGGTTCTATTATTATGTCAACAGTAGATTTGGCTGTAAATGGTGTTGAGCTGGTTGGATGGATTGGAGATCAAGAAGAATATACTATAGAACATGATGGTAAACCGAGGCTCTATAAATCTTACTATGTTGACGCAGAAGGAGAAAATAATAGTAGAGTTCAAAATCCAGATGATTTATCAATTAATGCAGTTAAATTTGGCATGGATTATACGAGTGGATATAAGTTAAAAAAAGAAGGAGATCAATATAATGTTGATTTCATATATTGCAATGCTGGTTTGAATAATTATAAAGGAAATAATGAAATGGCTGGAGCTTATGCTGAGAATGGTATTGAAAATAGCTTGTATACGGTGTATATTATTGAATTTGAAATAAACGATAAGATGGCAATGTATTATGATGTTTATGGCTTTGAAGATAGTGAGAAGTGGAAGTCGGATAAAGATCCATCAAAAATAGAAGGAAAAATGGGCTTTATCCCTACTATTTCTGCAAATAGCTTTTACAAGACTGGTAAATTATACTTAAGAAAACCAGCACCAAACACATAATTAAAGTTACAAATATAATAAGCAGTATTGTGATTAAACAGGCTCTAGACTTTGATGTAAAGGAAGTTTAGAGCCTGTTTCTTAAAATGTTGTATAGAATATAAAGATAGTGTGTTGTTAGGCAAAATATTTAGGCTACGGATATGGCAGACGCATGGTTATAGACAATAAGCAATTTCTTATAATTCTAAACAAAAAAATGAGAATAATAAACTGAGATGGTGGGAGGTTACACTTATAACATTTATAAGAAAAAACATTGCGTTATTTTGGCTTTTATGTTATAATTGCTAATTGTAAGAGGAACAGGCTTGCACATATAAATTTTTTATATAAATCAGGTTCTTAGCCTTGTCAGCGTTTGCGAAAACTGTACAGGGCTTTAGAATAAATAAAAATATAGTATAGGAGAAAGATGAATATGAAAAGATTTTTAGCAGCTTTATTGTATTTGGTGATGGTTATGTCTCTGCTTCCGATGTCTGCGCTGGCAGAAAGTGAGGGTACGCTTGTTACAGATTTGAATTTGACAATAGATGAACCTGTTATCGGTGAGACATTAAAATTTATCGAAGGATTACCTGAGGGAGCAAATTACACAATTACAGCGCAGGAATGGTGCGATCCAGGTAACGAAGAGTCTTATGCGGCAGATGCGATTTACAAATATCGTGAACCATACAGATATGACTTGGTATTTAAGGCAAACGATGGTTTCTATTTTGATGAAGCGGTTAATTATACAATTGAAGGTGTAGAGTGGTATGATGTTGAATATTATGTTGATGATGATATGCTTTATCTTTTCTGTTATTGGAATGATGATAACAATGCGGATGCTGTTGTCGAAACAGTAAAGATAAATCTTAGCGGCTATAATACAAAGGTTGGACAGTATGTTACACTAAAGGCGGACAGCTTTGAAGGAGATCCAAGATTTTATTTTGTAAATGAATACTGGTATGAAGTTGGGAATTATGAATACTATGATGGTAAATTTGAATCTGGTAAACAATATTCATACTCTTTGGAATTTTATAACAATGATGATTTTAGATTTGCTGATGACAGTGAGATAATTATTGATGGTATAGAGTTTGATGAGGCTTCTTGCACAATTGATTATAATTTTTATCTTGGAATACAAGAGCTGCATTTCACAGGCCTGTATACACCTGTTGAAGCAGACGAAGAGCCTGTAGAAGAACCATCAGAGCCACAGACAGAAGCACCTGAATCAGAGCCACAGACACAGGCACCTGAATTAGAGACACAGGCACCTGCACAGCCTGAATCTTCATCAGCAGCTCCTGCTGTAGTTCCGGAGACCGGTGATGGAAACCCTGTTGGCATGCTTGTATTACTTCTTGGAATGTCAGCTGTAGGCGTGCTTGCAGTCGCTTCAAGGAAAAGAAGGGCCTAAAGAATCATAAGATTGAGAAGGCATAAATACATATGATATTTTTATACATAGTAATAGGTATTGCAGAGCGTTGTTTCTGGGGATGGGCAACCAACAAGGTAGTTGAGAATAAGGGCTATACAGATAGCTGGTTTATCTGGGGATTTTTGCTTGGATTACTTGCTTTTATAATTGCACTTACAAGAGAGGATTGCCATTCAAATATATATAGTTCTCCAACTGCTTTAACCCTTGCTTCGAAAGAGTATGAGGATGAACTAAAAGACATGCATGCAAGTGGAAAATCATGGCAGTGTAGAAGGTGCAAAAAGATAAACCCATATTATATCGGAACCTGTTCATGTGGCAATACAAAGCGTGAAAACAATGGTTACGGTGTAAAACCGGCCGCAAGTGCCGCTGTTGCAAAGCCTGTCATCAGTGCTGCTGTTGTAAAACCTGCAGATGATGCTAAGAGCAAAGGCAGTACCGCTAACGCTGTAAGCAGCGCGTCAAAAGACAATGAGACAAAACAAGATGTACAGGAAGCTGCAAAGAGTACTGAGGCTGCAAACGAAGCTGTATACGAGGACAGAGAAGTGCGAATTTTAAAGCAGTACAAGGCATTGCTTGATTCGGGCATTATCACACAGCAGGAATTTGACAACAAGAAAAAGCAGATATTTGGATTGATTGATGCACAGCCTTAGCATTACAACACAATATTTTTAAGCTTTTAATAAGGGCGCGGGACTTTGCTTACATGTGAAGCTCGCGCCCTAGCTTTTTACTATTTAACTACCAGTGAAGCCTAGCACCTAAAATTTGGTTTTGCTCCTTGAATGTGAGCTGCCTTTTCGTTTATATGGTATGCAATTTGCAGCTGTAAAACAATTAATATTTCGTTTTTAGGAACGATTGAAGTGGTTTTTTTGTAAAACATGACTGCGATATTATTTAGGATGATGATTAAAATGCTTGAATTGAAATTATCAGACTTAATTGGGGGGGGGTTACAATTGATGCATAAATATGAAAAAGCAGTTGCGTTATTATTGGTTTAGTGGTATAATTTACAAATGTAGATGTACATACATTTGTATCAGATTTGGTTCTTTGCCGCATCAGTATTTTGGAATACTGTACGTGGCTTCAGAATAAAAAAATATTATAGGAGAAAATGACTATGAAAAGAATGTTATCGGTTTTATGTTGTTTGGCATTAATGATTTCATTGATGCCGATGTCTGCACTGGCAGATGAGGAGAAGGGTGTACTTATTACTGATTTGAATTTATCCATGGAAGCACCGGCTGTAGGTGAGACACTTAAGTTTGTTGGAGAGACACCTGAGGGAGCAAATTACACAATTACAGAGCAGGAATGGTACGATCCGAGTAACGAAGAGCCTTATGCGGCAGATACGATTTACGAATATCGTACACCATACATATTTGACTTGGTATTAAAAGCAGATGATGGTTTTTATTTTGATGAATTAATTAATTATACAGTTGAAGGTGTTGACTGGTATAGTGTCGATTATTATGTGGATGATGACATACTTTATCTTTTCTGTTATTGGAATGATGACAACAATGCGGATGCTGTTGTCGAAACAGTAAAGATAAATCTTAGCGGCTATAATACAAAGGTTGGACAGTATGTTACACGAAAGGTGGACAGCTTTGAAGGAGATCCGAGATTTTATTTTGTAGATGAATACTGGTTTGAAACTGAAAATTATGAATACTATGATGGTAAATTTGAATCCGGTAAACAGTATTCATACTCTTTGGTATTATATGCTAATGATGGTTTTAGATTTGCTGACGACAGTGAGATAACTATTGATGGTATAGAGTTTGATGAGGCTTCTTGCACAATTGATTATAATTTTTATCTTGGAATACAAGAGCTGCGTTTCACAGGCTTGTATACACCGATTGATGTACCAGAAGGTGAAGAGGAAGAGAAAGAGGTAATTGAGGACTTGAATTTGACTCTTGATGAGCCTGTTGTAGGCGGTAATCTTCAGTTTATGGGAGAATTACCTAAGGATGCACCGTTTACTATCGAAAAAGAGCGTTGGTATTACACTGCAACAGAGTATGAAGGACCTCTGGATGCAGATACTGTTTATGAAAAGAATCGCTCTTATTTGTATGAATTGGTTCTCAAAGCCAAAGATGGTTTTTGCTTTGATAGTTGGGGCGATTATAAAGTAGATGGTGTCGAGTGGTTAGATTATGACCGTTTGGATTCTATGAATCAGGATTATCTTCATTTACGTTGTTATTTTGCAATCCAGGATGGCAGCAGAGAAGATAATGTTGTTGAGACTGTAAAAATTAATTTGAGTGGCTACAATACAAAGGCTGGAAAGCCTGCTACATTAGTTTCAGAGAGCCTTCCAGAGGATCCAAGATATCATGTATTATATGAAGTATGGATTGACGAATCAACGGGATATGAGGTTGAAGGCAATTTTGAAGCAGGCAAGACATATCGTTATGATATATGGTTTGTAGCAAATGATGGCTTTGAGTTTGCTGATGATAGTGAGTTAATGTTTGACGATATTGAGTTTACGGACACATACTTATACGCTGGATACAATATTGGATATTTGTGGTCAGAAATATTATTCTCAGGTTACTTTACACCGGTTGAAGCAGACGAAGAGCCGGTAGAAGAACCATCAGAGCCACAGACAGAAGCACCTGAATCAGAGCCACAGACAGAAGCACCGGAGACAGAGCCACAGACGCAGGCACCTGAATCAGAGACACAGGCACCTGCACAGCCTGAATCTTCATCAGCAGCTCCTGCTGTAGTTCCGGAGACAGGTGATGGAAACCCTGTTGGCGTGCTTGTATTACTTCTTGGAATCTCAGCTGTAGGCGTGCTTGCAGTCGCTTCAAGGAAGAGAAGAGTTTAAAAAATTATACATTGAGGTTTAATACATATGTTATTTTTTTATATTGTGATAGCAATAGTAGTGCGTTGCTTCTGGGGAATTGTAACTGATAAAGTAGTCAAGAATAAGAACTATACTGAAAACTGGTTTATATGGGGCTTCCTGTTTGGGTTGATTGCTTTTGTAGTTGCGCTTACAAAAACAGAAAAAACGGTATTACCAATGTCTTACTACGATAAGTCACCATATACTAGTTCAAGAGATATGATTGCAAATGGAAGTGGCTGGTATTGCAAAAAATGCAAGAAAACAAATCCAAGCTATGTAGGTACCTGTTCTTGTGGCAACACAAAGGCAGCAAACAATGCCAAGAGTACTGTCAGTACAGATAATTCCGGCAGCAGTGCGCAAAAGACTGAAGATACCAAAAAGAATGTTGAAGAGGTAACGAAGAATACTGAGACAGCAGATGAAATTAAAACTGAAGAAAAAAATGTACGCATTTTAAAGCAGTACAAGGATTTGCTGGACGCAGGCGTTATCACACAACAGGAATTTGACAATAAAAAAAAGCAGATATTTGGTTCGATTGATTCATAGCTTTAAAAATACCGTACAATGTTTTAAAATTTTAATTTGGGGAGTCGGGTTTTGCTAGGCTAACCAAAATTTTTAGGGGTTTGCCAAAATAATTGGGGGGCAACTTTAAGGGGCTCTGCCTGAAAAAAAGTTAACTTTGGGGGGGCTGTATCATGTGATGGTACAGCCCCCTTTACGACTAAGTTCAGCCCTGAAGTTGCCCCCTAAAAATGCCCCCTAAAGTTTAGACCCCTAAAGAGTTTGATTATCTCAAAAGTTATGAGGGCTAACCGTCTATCGGCAGCACCCTTTTACGATATTATAATATTACGTAATTATCATTGCGTTAAATATTTTTCAAAGCTCTTGATTATGAGTACGGACCTCAAGAATAAAATTATCATGATTAATTCTTATAATCTCAGATTGGCATTGAAATTAGAATGTATGTTTGGTATAATGTTCTTAGGTTCATAGAACCGTGGTGCTGCCTAAACGGTAGGCGGTTAGCCCTCAGATTATTTAAATCCAAGTGCTTGGAAATATAATAAGGGGGGGATATGTCTATGCTTACAATCAGTGATTTTATAGCCATAGTTTGCTTAAGCGCAACCTTTTTTGGTCTTGGTTACTCGATTGGAAAGAGCAACCGGACAGAAAAATAACCGCCATTGCCCTGCAAGCCTGGCGGTTATTTAGTAACTGTTAACTATGAGGGCTAACCGTCTATCGGCAGCACCTTTTTACGGTATTATAATATCACGTAATTTTCATTGTGTCAAATATTTTTCAAAGCTCTTGATTATGAGAACGGACTTCAAGAATAGAATTATCATAGTTATTTCTTATAATCTCAGATTGGCATTGAAATTATAGCCATAGTTTGCTTAAGCGCAACCTTTTTTGATCTTGGTTACTCGATTGGAAAGAGTAATCGGATAGAAAAATAACCGCCAACGTCCTCGCACGACTGGCGGTTATTTTAGTAACTGTTAACTATGAGGGCTAACCATCTATTGGCAGCCCTTTTTACGATATTATAATATCACGTAATTATCATTGTGCCAAACGTTCTCAAATCCATTGAAAAAATTTGCAAATTAATTTATAATGAATATGACAGTAAAGCTGCCAATGAAATTATTTTATGCAAAACAGGAGGCTTTCATTATGAATAATTTGGACTTTTTCAAAGCTCTTGATTATGAGAACGGACTTGAGGTCGTTACAAAGATTTTTGACAGGTTTCCGCTCCAGTATGCCGCGACTATCGGGCTTGACGAAAAGCCGCAGGTCAGACCGATAGAATTTAAGTTTGAAAAGGATGGTATGCTGTATTTTGATTTGGCAAAGTGCTATCGCTCTTATGCGGAGCTTTCAAAGACTCCTTATCTGCAGATTTGTGTTTGCGATGACGAGACAAATACTTATTTAAGGGTGTCGGGAAAGGCGGTATTTTGCGAGGACGAGGAGATTATCGAAATGTGCTTTGCAAACAGTCCTCTGCTTACTAAGCAGTTCGGGGACGATAAGAAGATGATAATAGCGTATTTTCTGACGGATGTGGAGGCAGAGCTTGCTTCATTTACGGAGGGCATCCCGGCAAGAAAGTATATTCTTGAAAATTCAAAGGATGCTCCTGTCGGCATCACGATAAAGAAGAATACGGAGCTAAGGGACAGGCTGCTTAAGCTGCTTGAGGCAAGGGAAGCGGAAGGTAACACAGCTACAGAGATGCACACTGAAAATGTAGATAAAGATACAACTTGCAGTGTAGATAAAAATACAACTGAGAGTGTGAACAACGTGCTGTTTACACAGAAGCTTTATGACGGCGCACTTTTCCTTGCAGCCGAAAAGGCGAAGGAGCTGTGGCCGCGCATGGACATACGCCCTATTGAGCGTGCGGCAATTTATGAGACGTATGATGAAAGAGAGAAGTTTACCAATCTGGCAAAGAAGCTTTTGGGCAATGTCGTATTTGATAAACCGGAGGATTTTACGTATTATCTCAATAAGGAGACGCTGATGACGCTGTATAAAGAAAAAAGCAATATATAAAATATCGAAAATTATTGCTTGAAAAAGTAAAGAGTATGGCTTTGATATTATTAATAAAATATTACTATAAAAAATGCGAAGGAGATAATGATTATGAAACAAAAAGAAAAAGACGTTTTAACTGAAATGTCAAAGTTGCAGACCTTTTTTATGGTGTTGTGTTATGTGGAATTAATTGCAGGAATTGTTTTTATTGTCAAAACGACGATAGCCGGCATGGAATATTCAAAAGGGCGTGATTCTAATTACGGGCTTGTAGGCTTTATATACAGCACCTTACTGGTTGCTTTTATTTTCAGTGTGCTTTTTGGCGTATATAAGCTTTTGGGATATGTTAAATCTCTTCAAACACAGGAGATGCTTCTTACTGATGATAAGACAACAAGAACAGAAAAGGAGTTTAAAAATAACAGCTGGTATTGCAGCTGTGGCAGAAGAAATCCTAATTATGTAGGAACATGCGCCTGTGGCAAGCTTAAACCATGATTATAAATTAAAAAGACACTCAAAAAACATCCTTCCTGACTGAAGAATGATTGGAAAGAGCAACCGGACAGAAAAATAACCGCCAACGTCCTCGCATGACTGGCGGTTATTTAGTAACTGTTAACTATGAGGGCTAACCGTCTATCGGCAGCACCTTTTTACGATATTATAATATCACGTAATTATCATTGTATCAAATGTTTGAAAAAACAGTTCCATTTCACTAAATAACTATCAATGTAATCGTTATTTACTGAAGCAGCATCTGTGTCCTTTCATGAATCTGCTGTTCAATAAGTCTAAGCCTCTTATCGGGTAGATTGTAATGGGAATGTTTTTTAAATTTAAAATTTAACATACCTCTTTTACCATCAAAATTTTCTTCAACAATCCAATAACAGTCATTAAGTGACAATCCTTTGGACATTTTTATAATATTTATCGGACGATTCAGATTAAGACCGCATTTGCTTAATAAATTTCTTACATATGCTCGATTTGATGGAATGGTTCGGTTTTTGAGCCATTTATACAAACCGTCATCTGTTGGTTCCAAATCTAATGGGAGTAGAGAAGCGTCATCATTAATCCAGATGATTTTCACATCAGGCTCACTGCTTTCTTCATTTGCATAAAATCTTAAAACAGGTGTGTCAAACTGTTTAAGCTCGTAAAGCATATTTGCATCTCCCTTCATTGTTTTACTACATTTGTAGGTTATCATAAAACAGTAAATTAATCAAGAAAGATTAAAAACAGAGAAACTATAATAAATTCTAAAAACAACTTTTCTGTTTTAGGAAGATGGAGTATAATATATAGTACTTGAAAAAAGACAAAGGGGTTATTTTATGTCACAGTATATTATGGCTCTGGACCAGGGCACGACAAGTTCAAGATGTATTATTTTTGACAAGCAGGGGAATATGAAGGCGGTTACGCAGAAGGAATTTCCGCAGTATTTTCCGCACAGCGGATGGGTGGAGCAGAATCCTTCGGAGATATGGTCTTCGCAGTTTGCGGTTATGATGGAGGCAAGGGCGGCGCTCGGAATCAACGGCGCGGACATTGCGGCGATAGGCATTACGAATCAGCGTGAGACTACGATTGTGTGGGACAAGCAGACGGGGGAGCCGGTATACAATGCAATCGTATGGCAGTGCCGCAGAACTGCGGATATGGTGGAGAAGCTTAAGGCCGGCGGATATGAAAAGATGATAAGGGAGAGGACAGGACTTATTATCGACCCGTATTTTTCTGCCACGAAGCTTGCGTGGATATTGGACAATGTGCCGGGCGTGAGACAGCGCGCTGAGCGCGGTGAATTAATGTTTGGAACTGTGGATACGTGGCTGATTT
The DNA here is from genome assembly GCA_017442865.1 of Lachnospiraceae bacterium. Classification (GTDB taxonomy): domain Bacteria; phylum Bacillota; class Clostridia; order Lachnospirales; family Lachnospiraceae; genus JAFRXK01. The sequence continues at coordinate 12,134 of JAFRXK010000083.1, forward strand.
ACAAGCTTACCGGTGGAAAAGTATTTGCAACGGACTACACAAATGCATCAAGAACCATGATGTTTAACATACATACATTACAGTGGGATGACGATATACTTAAGCTGCTTAATATACCTAAGTGCATGCTTCCAAAGGTTAAGGAGTCCAGCTCGGTTTACGGATATACCGACAGAGTTGTTTTCGGTGATGAGGTTGCGATTGCCGGAGTGGCGGGCGACCAGCAGGCGGCGCTTTTCGGGCAGTGCTGCTTTACTCAGGGCGAGGTTAAGAATACATATGGTACAGGCTGTTTCCTTCTTATGAACACCGGCGATGTGCCTGTGGATTCAAAGAACGGACTGCTGACGACGATTGCGGCAAGCGAGAGCGGAAGCATTAAGTATGCGCTGGAGGGCAGTGTGTTTGTTGCGGGCGCAGCCATAAAGTGGCTTAGGGACGAGCTTAAGCTTATTGATACCGCGCAAGAGACAGAGGAGATTTCACAGTCGGTGCCTGACACCAATGGAGTGTATATTGTGCCGGCGTTTACAGGGCTTGGCGCACCGTATTGGGATGCTTATGCAAGGGGTGCCGTGTTCGGATTGTCGAGAGGCACAAGCAGGGCGCATTTTGTAAGAGCTGTTGTTGAGTCGCTTGCGTACCAGACGCTTGATGTGCTTCGCGCAATGGAGGAGGATTCAGGACTTAAGATAAATGAGCTTAAGGTTGACGGAGGCGCAAGCGCAAACAATTTCCTGATGCAGTTTCAGGCTGATATTCTCGGCGGAAGGATATTAAGACCGAGCGTGATAGAGACCACGGCGCTCGGAGCGGCGTACCTTGCCGGGCTGGCGGTAGGATATTATAAAGACCTTGAGGAGATAAGGGAGAACTGGCAGGTTGGAAGTGAATTTGCGGCGCAGATAGATGATGAAAGAAGAACGAAGCTTTACGGTGGATGGAAGGCGGCAGTACACAAGCTGCTACGCGACTAAGTTATAAAAAAATAGTGGAGGTTTTGTGAATGAGAGAAGAGTTCACATTTTTATCATCAAATGGTGTGTATAATATACATTGTATAAGGTGGATGCCGGAGGGAGAGATTTGCGGCATAGTCCAGCTTGTTCATGGAATGTGCGAGCATATTGAAAGATATGATGATTTTGCATGCTTTTTAGCTTCAAAGGGCTTTTTTGTTACCGGACATGACCATGCAGGACATGGACAGTCGGTAAACAGCGAGAATGATTTAGGGTATTTTGCTGAGGCTGACGCAAGAAAATGTCTGGTGGATGACGTGCATAAGCTTACTGAGCTTACAAAGAAGCTATACCCCAACAAACCATATATACTTTGCGGTCACAGCATGGGCTCGTTTATTGTTTCAAATTATATTGAGACCTATGGCTATGAGCTTGACGCTGCTATACTTATCGGTACCGGCTATAATCCGACGCTTAAATGCATTGCCGGCGGTGCCATTAATTCGCTTATTGCCAAGAGCAGGGGCGAGCATCACAAAAGCGGATTTATGCAGAAGCTTTTGATGGGAAGCTACAATAAAAGGATTAAAGATAAGAGGACAGAGCTTGACTGGCTTTGCACCGACGAAGGCACAGTTGATAAATATATTGAAGACCCGCTCTGCGGATTTACATTTACAACAAATGCAAACAGGGCGCTTGTCGGCTTTGCACGCTTTGAAAATAAGCATTTTTCAGGAATACCGAAGAATCTTCCTATATTGCTTACAGCCGGAGAAGAGGACCCGGTGGGTGCATACGGAGCAGGCGTCAGAAAGATTTATGACCTGCTTAAGAAAAATGGTATAACGGACGTTACAATAAAGCTTTATAAAAATATGCGCCACGAAATACTGAATGAAAATGGTAAAGAACAGGTATATAGCGATATATATGACTGGATTTATAATAAAATAAATTAATGAAATGGAGTTATCATGGGTACTAACAGTAAAAACAGTAAAACAAAAAAGAAGAAGGAGACGCTTACAAGGAGTAATATAATTATTATGCTTATTATTCTGGCAGTTGTTGCGTTGGCGATATGGATTATTATTGATGCAATTTATGCAAGCAAATACGGCAAAAGCAATAGTAATGAGCCTGAGAGCGTAAGCGTGATTTCCACCGAAGGAACAGCAGTAAATGAGAGCGCACCTGATTACAGCGCATTTCTTACTGATGACGGACTTATAAAGGATTTAAAGGTTTCCGATTATGTAGATCTTGCGGATATCGATTCGATAACTGTTTCGGCAAAGGACATTGAACCGTCATCGGAGGATATAAGCAAGGCGCTTGAGAGCTATTATCAGACAGACCTTTTGACGGATGCGTCACTTGAAATAAAGGACGGCGACACGGTTAATATTGATTATGTCGGATATGTGGATGACAAAGCCTTTGAGGGCGGCGATACAAAGGGCAACGGTACGCAGCTTACAATCGGTTCGGGAAGATATATAGACGATTTTGAACAGCAGCTTATAGGACATAAGCCGGGTGAAGATGTGGATGTTAATGTAACCTTCCCTGCTGACTATGGCAAGGATGAGTTAAACGGCAAGGACGCTTTATTTAAGGTTAAGATAAATGGTATCTACGATAAGCATGAGCCGACAGACGAATATGTGGCGGAGAAGTTTTCTGAGGTCGCGAAGACCTATGATGAATTGAAGACCTATGTTACTGATACAATCAGAAGCTCTAATAAAGAAACGGCTGTATGGAAGCAGGTTATGGCTGACAGTAAGGTGAAATCATATCCTGAAGATTATTTAAAGGCTGTGTATGCCAATACCGAGTTTTTGTATCAAAATGAATATAATTATTATAATCAGTATGCATATTCGGTAAGCGGCAAGTACCAGTGGAATTCAATCTACGATTATTATCAGGTTGACGAGAAGAAGTTCAATGAAATGGTAGATGAGGATGCTAAGAGCCAGTGTGATTTCTTTATGATTGCACAGAAGATTTTTGAGGACAGAGGTCTTAAGCTCACGGATGAAGATATAAATGCATGCTTAAAGACAAGAGGCTATGATTCAGAATCTCTTGACAAGCTCTATGAAAGCTACGGCAAAGGGTATATTTATCAGAGTGCCATCGGAGATAAGGTCAGAGCCTATGTAACAGACCTTGCAAAGGTTGAATAATGCTTAGATGTGCGGGGGGCGCGAATGCGCCCCCCGTGATTATACATTACAAATGTAACTTTGGGGGGCGCATTCGCGCCCCCTGAATGTTTATATACGCTATAAACGCTGTACTGTACCGCTCCGCCCAAAATACTGTTTATGGTACAGCTTTTGTGTTAATCTATGCAATATAGCAAAAAATAATAGAGCAGAACACTGAAAATATTAGTAAATACGTAAAAAATTTTTTTTGTTAATTTCGTCGAAAATTAATTAAGACACAATATATTGCGTTTTACTATTGACTTTGACACAATATATGTGATATTCTGAATAACGTAGTTGGTAAATTATGCAGCAAATATGTTTTACATATTTATTATACATTTAAGAAAAAAGAGGAGAATTAGATATGAAGGTAGTAAAACGTGATGGAAGCATAGTCGATTTTGACCGGAGTAAAATCGTAACTGCAATCCGGAAGGCTAATGCGTCAGTTGACGAAGGGGAGAGAGTTACTGATGAGCAGATAGAAGCCGTTGTGGAGTATGTTGAGAAGAAAAACAGACCGAGACTTCTTGTAGAAGATATTCAGGATATGGTTGAGCAGAAGCTTATGGAGGCCGGTAAGTATGAGCTTTCAAAATCATATATTATCTACAGATACAGCCGCGCGCTGGTTCGTAAAGCAAATACTACTGATGATTCTATTTTAAGTCTTATCAAGAACAGCAATAAGGACGTTATGGAGGAGAACTCCAACAAGAATGCCGTTATGGCAGCTACACAGAGAGACCTTATTGCAGGAGAGGTTTCAAAGGACCTTACAAAGAGAGTACTCCTCCCGGAGTACATTTCGGAGGCGCATGAGAAGGGCATACTGCATTTTCATGATGCAGATTATTTCCTTCAGCCTATATTCAACTGCTGTCTTATCAATATCGGCGACATGCTTGACAATGGTACCGTTATGAACGGCAAGCTTATTGAGAGTCCGAAGAGCTTTCAGGTTGCATGTACTGTTATGACACAGATTATCGCAAGCGTTGCCAGCAGCCAGTACGGCGGACAGTCCGTTGACATAAGCCACCTTGGCAAGTATTTAAGAAAGAGCCGCGAGAAGTTCAGAGCGCAGGCTATTGAAGCACTTGGCAATGAGCTTAGCGAGGAGCAGTTAAACAAGATAGTCGAGATGAGACTTAAGAATGAGCTTAAGGCAGGAGTCCAGACTATCCAGTACCAGATTAACACACTTATGACTACAAACGGACAGTCACCGTTCGTTACAATATTCCTTAACCTCAAGCCGGATGATGAGTACATCGAGGAAAATGCACAGATTATCGAGGAAATCATTCGTCAGAGATATGAAGGTATTAAGAATGAGAAGGGCGTTTATGTTACGCCTGCCTTCCCTAAGCTTATATATGTGCTTGACGAGCACAACTGCTTAAAGGGCGGCAAGTATGATTACCTTACAAAGCTTGCCGTAAAGTGTTCTGCAAAGAGACTTTATCCGGATTATATTTCAGCAAAGAAGATGCGTGAAAATTACGCAGGCAACGTATTTTCACCTATGGGCTGCCGTTCATTCTTATCACCTTGGAAGGATGAGAATGGCAACTACAAGTTTGAGGGAAGATTTAATCAGGGCGTTGTAAGTCTTAACCTTCCGCAGATAGGTATTATTGCAAAGGGTGACGAGGATAAGTTCTGGGAGCTTATGGACGAAAGACTTAAGCTCTGCTTTGATGCTCTTATGTGCAGGCACAATGCGTTAAAGGGTATCATTTCTGATACAAGCCCTGTTCACTGGCAGTACGGCGCAATTGCAAGACTTGAAAAGGGTGAGACAATTGATAAATATTTATATGGCGGTTATTCAACATTATCGCTTGGTTATATCGGTCTTTACGAGGTAACAAAGCTTATGAAGGGCGTAAGCCATACGACTGAGGAGGGACATGAGTTCGCACTCAGGGTTATGAAGTATTTAAGAGCCGCATGTGACCGCTGGAAGAAGGAGACCGGACTTGGCTTCGCATTATACGGAACACCTGCAGAGTCATTGTGCTACAGATTTGCGAGAATTGATAAGGCACTTTACGGTACTATTGAGGATGTTACGGACAAGGGCTATTACACAAACTCTTACCACGTGGATGTGCGTGAGGACATAGATGCGTTCAGCAAATTTACATTTGAAAGCGAGTTCCAGAGCATTTCATCAGGCGGTGCTATTTCGTATGTTGAGATACCGAACATGAGACACAACCTCACAGCATTGGAGGACGTAGTTAAGTTCATCTATGACAATATCCAGTACGCTGAGTTCAATACAAAAAGCGATTACTGCCACTGCTGCGGTTATGACGGCGAGATTAAGATTAATGATGATTTAGAGTGGGAGTGCCCGCAGTGTGGTAACAAGGACCAGAGAAAGATGAATGTTACAAGACGTACCTGCGGATATCTTGGCGAGAACTTCTGGAATGTCGGAAAGACAAAGGAAATCAAGGCAAGAGTGCTGCATCTGTAATCCAAAGGGGGGCATTCATTTATGAATTATGCAACTATTAAGACACATGATGTGGCAAATGGTCCGGGCGTCAGAGTTTCGCTGTTTGTAAGCGGCTGCAGGCATCACTGCAAGGGCTGCTTCAATTCAGAGACATGGGACTTTGAATACGGAAAGCCTTTTACCGAGGAGGTCGTGGAGAAGCTTTTAGAGGATTTATCCCCTGAATATATAAAGGGCTTTTCGCTTCTCGGAGGAGAACCGTTCGAGCCGGAAAATCAGAAGGTGCTGTGCAATGTTCTTGAGAGAATAAAGCTTGCATATCCTGAGAAAACTATCTGGTGCTATTCCGGATATGATTTTGAGAGGCATATGCTTGCGGGCAAGCTTGGCGACTGGGAAATCACCAAAAGGATGCTCAATTGTATAGACATTCTTGTAGACGGCGAGTTTGTTGAGGCACTCAAGAATCCGAGCCTTAGGTTTAAAGGCTCATCCAACCAGAGAATTATAGATGTTCAGAAGTCCCTTGCAGCAGATGAGCTTGTATTTTGGGACGAAGCAGAAAAATAAACTGCCGGGCAGCATGGAAAAGCAGCCTGACAGCGAAAATAAAGCATCTGGCGTCTTGGGGAAGATGCCGCAGATGCAAAATAAAGCGTATGGCGTCTTGGAAAAGATGCCGCAGATGCAAAAGGATAAAGCGTTTAGCGTCTTGGAGAAGAGGCTGTAGTAAAAGTAGGTTTTATAGGGGTAGAATGAATTAAAAGCTCCTGTGAAGATGTGATTAGAAATCATATCAGTCACGGGAGCTTTTTGCTGCACAAAAATTTAAAATGCTGTTTTATTTATGATAGCCTGTATCAGGGACAGACAGAAAAGCTTAGTACAGAAATTATCCCCTGATATCTTTTAATTCATCAAACAGTTCAAGGTCGGATGCCGTCACCCTGATATTTGAGCAAAGCTCTGTGCCGTCCGGGTCGGTAATCTTAATTTCTATAATGGTATTCTCCTTTATTCCCTTTCTCTGCACCGCAGAAATAAACTGCGGAAATTTAGGGTGTGTGTTGGTAAATTTGTTCCATGCGCTTCTTATTTTAAAAATGCTTCCTATGTTCATATAAATCTCCATTCTGCTGCCTTTGGGCGGCATAAATATTAATAAAGTGTTTTCTTCATAATCATCAATAGTTTATCACAGATTGAGGGAAAATAATATAAAAATTATTCATGTGCAAATGAAAAACATACCGGCTAAGAGGATTAGCATGAGAAAACATATTGAAAATCCATAAAATTTATATTTGAAGATAAAATATGAGATAAAATCTCAAATATATATTGCAAAACTTCAAAAATGAAATATAATAAAGATAGAATGGAGGGAAGGAATATGTTGTGTCAGTTTACAATAAAAAATTACAAAAGCATAAGAGATGAAGTGACCTTTGATATGCAGGCGGCAGCAATTTCTGAGCACGAAGATAGAATAATTAAAGACCGGGATGGAGAGTTGTATTTGCCTGTATCTGCGCTATACGGACCAAATGGTGGTGGAAAATCTAATGTGTTGGAAGCGTTATATACATTGGTTGCAAAGATATTACGCCCATTATATGCAACTGAAGATAATGGGAGGATAGCTTTTCATCATAGGAGAATAATTGCAGAGCCTTTTGCATTTTCTGACATGAAAAATGAGCCGACAGAATTTGAATTGTTTTTTCGCACGCCTTTGGCTGAATACAGATATATTTTGCATTTAAAACGGGATGTCATTGTTTTTGAAAGTCTGGACATGATTAAACTTGAAACATCAAGACGTTCTGCATTATTTATACGAGATGAGAACGATGTAGAATTGAAGGGTATATTCACAAAATTAAAGGTTAGCGAGGGGCTGTCAAAGAAGCTTACATTACTTTCTTATTTGGGCATTACTTATGAAGAAAATATAGTTGTGAAGGATGTAATGAACTGGTTTGAATCTGGTATAGTTTTTTTAAACTATGGCAATCCGATTCAGGAACTTGGAATGGCAATATCGACATCAGAAAAAGTAAAGAAGTTAATGCTTGATATGATTAAGGAAATGGATTTAGATATCGTTGATTTCAGAGTAGAGGAAAAAGAGAATAATAGAATAGAAGTTTTTACAAAGCATCTTGTAGATAATGTTGAAACTGAGCTTAATTTGTCAGAAGAATCCAGCGGCACTAAAAAGCTTTTCGGACTGCTTCCATTTATAGCAGCTGGTCTGCTTGACGGAACGGTTCTTGTGATTGATGAATTAGATGCAAAGATTCATCCGATATTGTTGCGCTATATTATCATGTTGTTTAATGATATGTGTATTAACAAGCATAAAGCACAGTTAATATTTACTTCACACGATTTATCTACCATGAATAGTACAGTGTTCCGCAGAGATGAAATCTGGTTTGTGGCAAAGGGAAATGTACAAAATTCAAAGCTTTATTCTCTCGTAGAATTTAAAAACGAAAAAGGCGAGTCTGTCAGAAAGGATGCAAAGTTTGATAAGCAGTATCTTGAGGGCAAGTATGGCGCAGATCCATACCTTAGAAGAATCATAGATTGGGGGAATGTCAATGCCTAAAAAAGCAGGAATGGAGAACTGGAAGAGAAAGCGTCGCCAAGAATATTTGGTGATGAAAAAGTACAGATATTATATTTTCTGCGAAGGGCAGCAGACTGAACCGTTATATTTTGCTGCATTTAAGAAATTAATTGAGGAAAACCCTATTTACAAAGATATGGTGCTGATTGAAATTATTTTTAAAGATGTTGGCAGGCTGTGTCTTTTGCCGGTATAGGTACTATATTTACTTCTGAATGCATAATATGTACAAATGCATTTAGGGGGATTTTCTTGAAAGATTATATCGAGGAAAGAGCGGTTGAGATTGCCAGATTTATTATTGATAACAACGCCACGGTGAGGCAGGCGGCAAAAAGATTTGGCATAAGCAAAAGCACTGTTCATAAGGATGTAACTGACCGCCTTATACATATTAATCCGGCACTGGCATCGCAGGCGAGGGTGATTCTTGATTTGAATAAGGCTGAAAGACATATTCGCGGCGGACTTGCAACAAAAGAAAAATATCTTCATCAATAAAAACAGTACTCTTCTTAATGGTATATTATTTTTGATAAATAATATACTGTCGGGAAGGGTATTTTTATAAGGGGAAAATTTGATTATATATTGCATGTGATGAGAAAAAGATAATTAGTAATCAGGATAGTAAAAGCAGTTTACAAAATAAAATAAAAATCTTCGTAAAATGTTCATTTTTAAAAGGTGAAAACGGAGGATGAAGAGAATTTGTGCTGTCATAATTTGTTGTTCATCAGGGCAAAAAAAATGACAATCTGCAAGAGATTATCAAAAAAATAGGTATATAAAGCTTGTAATTGTCTTTTTGGGGGCTCGCCAGCTTTTAAACTGGCGAGTATGAGTATGAAAAAGCTTGTTTATACAGTTGATTAAACTGTACAGTTACATGATAATGTCAAAATGTGTTGAAATCTTTAACAAAATGTGAACAAAATATTAAAACGAATTTATTAATTATTTATTTGAAAAAAGACTTTAAATATAATAATATTATGATTATAATAGATATGATAATGTGATAAATAGCTTTTAAATTGTCAATAATGAAACAGAGGCTTGTTATGCATATTAAACATGCTGACATGTTTTATTGTTTTTTGTCGGCAGATATTTGATAAAAAAGATATTATGATTAGGAGGACACAGTACATGTTATTAACTACGGACATTGGTATTGATTTGGGTACAGCCAGCATTCTGGTTTATATAAAAGGAAAGGGCGTTGTTTTAAAAGAGCCTTCAGTTGTTGCTTTTGACCGAGATACCAATCAGATTAAGGCAATCGGTGAAGAGGCAAGACTTATGATCGGAAGAACTCCGGGCAATATTGTTGCCGTAAGACCGCTCAGACAGGGCGTTATCTCTGATTATACTGTTACAGAGAAGATGCTTAAGTATTTTATTAAGAAGGCTGTCGGAAAGAAGATGCTTAGAAAGCCTAGAATAAGCGTATGTATTCCAAGTGGCGCTACAGAGGTTGAGAAGAAGGCAGTTGAGGATGCAGCATATCAGGCAGGTGCAAGAGAGGTTTCTATTATTGAGGAGCCTGTTGCTGCTGCTATCGGTTCAGGCATTGATATTTCAAAGGCATGCGGTAATATGATTGTTGATATCGGCGGCGGTACAGCGGATATTGCTGTTATTTCACTGGGCGGTACAGTTGTCAGCACTTCTGTTAAGACTGCAGGTGATGATTTCGATGAGGCTATCGTTCGTTATATGCGTAAAAAGCACAATCTCCTTATCGGTGAGAGAACTGCTGAGGATATTAAGATTAAGATTGGATGTGCGTTCAAGAGACCTGAGCTTGCAACAGTTGAGGTAAGAGGACGTAATCTTGTAACAGGACTTCCAAAGACTATTATGGTTACATCAGACGAGATGCTTGAGGCTTTAAGAGAGCCGGCTATGCAGATTGTTGACGCCGTACACAATGTACTGGAGAGAACTCCACCTGAGCTTGCAGCCGATGTATATGACAGAGGCATTGTTATGACCGGAGGCGGCAGCCTCTTAAGCGGTCTTGATGCGCTTATTGAGGAGAAGACCGGCATCAGCACAGTTATCGCCGAGGATCCGCTTACTGCAGTTGCAATCGGTACAGGTAAGTTTATTGAGTTTATGCACTCACAGGAGCCGCTCAGGGACTGATTTTCTGATAAGACAGAAGGTGAGACAAACCGTTTGATATTGCATGAAGCAGTAGGTGTGAGCTGATGCTTATATGTGATATGTGCATACACATGTAGGATTAAGAATACGGGCAGGGATATTTAAGGATATCCTTGCCTTGTTTTGCAAAATAACATTTTGCACTATACACACAGCGTCTGCCTAATCAGGTAAGCGCAGACTTTGATAGGTGAGGTATCTATGGCAGAAATAACCGGATATGTTGAGAAAATTATATATCGCAGGGAAGATAACTTTTATACGGTTATCGAGCTTTCGGGCGGTAAGACCGACATGGTGGCAGTGGGCTGTTTCCCGGTAATTGCCGAGGGCGAGTACATCAGGGCAAGAGGGCAGCTAAAGCTTCATGCGTCTTACGGCGAGCAGTTTGTCGTGGAATCCTACGAATCGATTGTTCCGACAGACACGCAGGCTATTGAAAAGTATCTGGCATCCGGAGCGATAAAGGGACTGGGAGCCGCACTTGCAGCAAGGATTGTCAAACGCTTCGGAGACGACACCTTCAGAATTATTGAAGACGAGCCGGAGAGACTTGCCGAAATCAAGGGTATAAGCATGCGTATGGCGGGGGATATTGCAGAGCAGATAGCCTTAAAGCAGGATTTAAGGCAGGCCATGATGTTTTTGCAGGAATACGGCATCACCCAGAACCTCGGCGCAAAGATATACAACAGATATGGCAGGGAGTTATACAAGGTCATAAAGACCAACCCTTACAAGCTTGCGGATGATATTTCGGGCGTGGGCTTTAAAATTGCGGATGAGATAGCGGTAAAGGCAGGCATCAGAAGCGACTCAGATTTCAGAATAAAGAGCGGCATTTTCTATACGCTTTTGCAGGCGGCGTCAAACGGTCATACATATCTTCCGAAGGACAGGCTTCTTATGTATACGGAGGAGCTTTTGGGCGTTACGCTTGATTCCATCGAAAAGCACATTATGGACCTTGTGCTTGAGAAGAAGCTGGTAGTCAAGAAAAAAGATGATACTGAGATGGTATATGCGGCGGTGTATTATTTTATGGAGCTGAATGCGGCGAGAATGCTTTGCGACCTCGATATGAAGTGCGAGATAAATGATACAGTGCTTGAAAACCAGATTGAAAGAATTGAAAGTACTGAGGAAATAGAGCTTGATGAGCTGCAGCGGGAGGCTGTTTCGCAGTCCGCAAGAAACGGAGTGCTTGTCATAACCGGAGGTCCTGGTACGGGAAAGACCACCACGATAAAGAGCATTATCAATTTCTTTGAAATGAACGGCCTGACGATAGAGCTTGCCGCACCGACGGGAAGAGCTGCCAAGCGTATGAAGGAGGCGACGGGGCGAGAAGCAAGGACGATACACAGAATGCTTGAGCTTACTGGAAAGCAGGATGAATCCTCGTCGGATGCTTATTTTTCAAGGAATGAATTAAACCCGCTTGATGCGGACGTTATTATCATAGATGAGATGTCGATGGTGGACATAAATTTATTTAACTCGCTGCTTAAGGCGATAACTGTCGGCACGAGGCTTATTATGGTGGGCGATGTAAACCAGCTGCCAAGCGTCGGACCGGGCAATGTGCTTCGTGATATAATAGGTTCGGAGGCGTTTCACGTAGTCAAGCTGACAAAGATATTCCGACAGGCTACCATGAGCGATATCATTGTAAATGCTCATAAAATTAATAACGGCGAGCATATTGATTTGAAGCCGGGCAGCAGGGATTTTGTCTTTGTGAAAAGAGACGAACCGAATGCAATTATAAATGCACTGCTTTCGCTGGTAAGGGACAAGCTGCCGCCTTATGTAAATGCGGATAAGATGGATATTCAGGTCATGACCCTTATGAGAAAGGGCGTGCTCGGCGTTGAAAGGCTGAACCAGATACTGCAGAGCTTTTTAAACCCGCAGGACGGAGCCAAAAAGGAATATGAATTCAACGGCTTTACCATTCGCGAGGGCGACAAGGTGATGCAGATAAAAAACAATTATCAGACCGAGTGGGAGATCAGAAGCAAATACGGTATTCCGATAGAAACCGGGCTGGGCGTTTTTAACGGTGATGTGGGCATTGTGAGGTCGATGAATCTCTTTTCAGAAGAGATAGAGGTCGAGTTTGATGAAGGCAGAATAGTTACATACAGCTTCAAGCAGGTGGATGAACTGGAGCTTGCCTATGCGATTACGGTTCATAAGGCGCAGGGAAGCGAGTACCCTGCGGTTGTACTGCCGCTCTTTTCGGGACCGAAAATGCTTATGACGAGAAACCTTTTGTACACCGGTATCACAAGGGCGAAATCCTGCGTGTGCATAGTGGGAGTGCCTGACGCCGTGTGGCAGATGACGGACAATGAATTTGAACAGAAGAGATATTCCGGGCTTAAGGACAGAATCACAGAGATAAATTCAATTGAGAATAACACCGGTTTTTAGCTTAAGCACAGGGAATAAAATATATGCTTACATCAGGATAAAATATAATTAACGGGAGACTTTAGATAAATGCGCAGGCTGCGATTTTAAACGCCTGCGCATAAAAAATGTCGAAAATTTATATTCGGAGGACGAAAATGAAGCGCTGGTTTGATAAGTATTTAGAGATTTTGTTTCCAAGAAAATGTCCGGTGTGTGATGATATTATTGCAACGGGGGGCGGACGGAACAGCCAAAAGAGCGATGATATTATTGCAGCGGGAAGCGGTCGGAACAGTCCTGAAAGGGAAGAAATTATTGCGGCGGGAGGCGGTCGAAACAGTCCTGAAAGGGAAGATAATATTACTTTGCAGAGCGGGCTGATATGCCCGGAGTGCATAAGAAAAATACATTTTGTAAGGGAGCCTGCATGCAAAAAATGCGGCAAGGAGATTTTTGATGAGCGAGTGGAATACTGCAGCGACTGCGTAAAGCACCGGCATGATTATGAATGGGGCGTTCCGCTGATGAATTATGACGCTGTGGGAAGAAAAATCATTGCGGATTTTAAGTACCACAACAGGCGTGACAACGCTGATTTTCTTGCTGAAGAGATTTATAAGCGTGCATACGGAAAAATCAGGCTTATGGGCGCAGACGCTTTAGTACCTGTTCCAATGTATTTTCTAAAGAAAAGAATAAGAGGCTTTAACCAGTCCGAGGTGCTTGCAAAAAGGCTGGGGACACTCTTAAATATACCTGTCAATGATAAAATTCTTATAAGAAATCGTAATACAAGTCCACAAAAAAATCTTGAACAGACCCAGAGAATAAACAATCTTAAAAAAGCATTTAAAGCGAATGACATTCCACATAGTATTAAAAGCGTGATTCTTGTAGATGATATTTATACTACAGGAAGCACTGTCAATGCCTGCGCGAGGGTTCTCAAGGAGGCCGGGGTAGAGAAGGTGTATTTTATATGTGCGTGTATTGGGAGGAATACGTAAAAAATAAGCATACAACAGAAAATTGTTAAACTTGCAGATTACGACATTTTCAGAGATAACGTTAAAAAAAGATTATTACTACACTAAAGAAAAATGCATAGAAAAGATTATTGTAGCTGTTTTTATTGACTGGTTCAAAATGATGAATAGAAGAATTGTGCAATTATATTGCTATATGGACAAGATGAAAGAGGTGTTTTAAAATGAAAAGAGATGTGTTTGATATTCATAAATTCGATAAATATAAAGAAGATAACCGCCGTGAGGTAAAAGCTGCAGAGGGCGGATTACCAATCAATCTTTGGGATATGTATTCATATATGATACTTATGGTGAAATCTTTAAAAATTACCATGATTCTGTGAAGTTTTAGTCAATTCGCTATCTATGGTAAAGACATTTTTATGATTTTGATATAAATTTAAGTCATCACAAATTTGGAGGCGATTTAATGGATATGGTAAGAATGGGAGGCTTTATTGCTGAACTTAGGAAAGAACGCAAAATGACACAAGCAGAGCTGGGTGAAAAAATAGGTGTTACTAATAAGACAATTTCGCGCTGGGAGACCGGAAATTATATGCCACCTGTCGAGATGCTTGAAGAACTTAGTAATATGTATGGCCTGACTATTAATGAACTTCTGAGTGGTAAAAGATTATCCGTGGAGGAATACAAAGAGATGGCAGAGACGAATATTAAAGAAACATTAAAGGCGAGTGCTTTTGACTTGAAAGACAAGCAGATTTTTTTCAAAAAGAAATGGCGGAGAGAACATTTGTCAACTATAGTTGTATGTACGATTGCATGGTTAGTATTACTGATTGCATTAAAGCTGCAAGGAATTGAAACATATATATTAGGGAGTATAGGCGGTTTGCTCGCTGTTTTATATTATGCAGTATTGAATAATCGTATGCAGGCTTATGTAGAAAACAATATATATAGCGGAAAATGGAATGAATATAAGAGCAAAAACGAATAGCAGGATAAATTTAAAGTTAACAGGTGTAAGAATAATTAATCATGAAGATCTATGATAATCAGGTGTTTGGAAAGCTGAATGCAGAGCGGTACACCATACTGTATAACAAGTATCAAGAAGAGCAGAACACTCTTAAACAGAGAGTCAGAGATTTCGTGGATAAAGTAATTGTGTATGAGCGTGATCGGAAGTGCAGCACACAGACAACTCAGAAGCTTGAGATCTATTTCAACTTCATCGGGAAGTATAAGCCCTCTACCATGAAGGAGCCGGAGCTTACGTTAGTTATCGACTTTCCCGATACCTATAAGTGCACAGGTGAAACAGATATCGACAAGACCTATGAGATGCTGAAATCTTATGTGATTTGATAAAAAAATATTAAAATATTGACTCAACCAACAGTAGAGTTTCATGTAAATACAGTTTTGAGAGATATCAACCAATGGTTCATGTTAAGCTTAAGCGCAAACCGGTATAGTTGAGGCAAGAAAGGAGGTGCCCGATATGGATCAAATCAAAATCGGAAAATTCATAGCATCCTGCAGGAAGGATCAGGACATGACCCAGGCTGTTCTTGCTGAGAAACTTGGAATCAGCGACCGGGCAGTCAGCAAGTGGGAAACAGGGAGGTCTTTGCCGGATTCGGGAATCATGCTGGAGCTGTGCGAGCTTTTGAACATTAATGTCAACGAACTCCTGTCGGGCGAAAGGATAATGACAGATACTTATGACCGAAAAGCAGAAGAAAATCTGCTTGCAATGAGACGTGAAGTTGAGAAAAAGAACAGACAGCTTTTGAATCTTGAAATCATTATCGGAGCTCCGGCGATTCTTGCAGGGCTTGTGATATTTGGCGTTGCCGCATATGTGGAAATGCCGGACAGGTTAAGGATGGGGCTCATAGTATTTGCCGTGGTGATGAATGTAATAGTTGCATTCATTGCGGTGGGTATTGAGCAGAAAGCCGGATATTATGAGTGTCAGAAATGCCATGACAGACACATACCAACATACTGGCAGACCAATCTGGCGCCGCATATCGGCAGAACAAGATACATGAAATGCCCGGCGTGTGGCAAGTGGAGTTATCAAAAGAAAGTTCTTACGAAAGAGGTATCGGATTATGACAACACAGACAAGTAAAAAGCAATTTACGGTATACTTGATTGCGGTTTTTGCTCTCGGATGAATTTTGCAGATTATCGCGAGTATTTTTGCAAACAAGGGAGATAATATGGTTTTTAGGGCTGTTTTGGTTGTTTGCATGTTTATGCTGCTTCTCTGTGTACTGATAGCAAGAATACCGTTTAAAGGCATGGGATTTATCCCACACTTAAAAGGAAAAATCAGATATATATTTTTTGCGTTGTGGATGCCTGCTTTATTAAGTATCATCGGTGGAGTGCTTTTCTTTGCAATCTTTCCTGATGCATATGACGGAGAGCTTACGACACTGCGCAGCATCATGGAAGAGGCCAGTGCTCTTGAACAGTTGGAAGCACAGGGAATTTCAATCAGGTTATATCTGATAATCAGCACTATTCAGGCTGTTACCATAGCACCTTTTCTTAATATGTTCGCTGCTTTGGGAGAAGAGATTGGATGGCGGGGAGTCATGTACCCGTACCTTAAGAAAAAACTCGGGATCACAAAGGGACGTATTGCCGGAGGATTGATCTGGGGATGTTGGCACTGGCCGGCTATAATCCTTGCAGGTTATGAATATGGTAAAGAGTATCTTGGTGCACCGGTGCTTGGTCCGATTGTATTTTGCATTAGTACTGTTATGATGGGTATTCTGCTGGATTATGTTTATGAAAAGACTGGAACAATCTGGATGCCCGCTTTAATGCATGGCGCAATAAACGCATTTACCATATTCGCTTACATGTCAAAGCCAGAATATACAGACAAGGCGATTCTCGGACCGGCATTTATTGGCGTTACAGGTATGATTCCGATGACCGTTGCGGCATGTATTATTTGTATAAGGCAGGCAAGAATTGAAACGATAGAGAATAAATAATGGCAAGTTAAATCGTTATAAGAATATGGTGTTCTGAAAGGATTGGAGTAAAATCCAGTCCTTTTTCTATGCCTATATTTAGAGCGGTTTTCCAGCATTTCCACAAGAAAAATACAAGAAACTGTTGACAAGCAACAGGTGAAACACGAAAATCATTTCCCGCACATCAGCATGAATAACAAACATACCTTTAGCATTGAAAGACGAAGAGGTATCCGGAGCATATATTTTCCCTAAGGACATATATTGTACTGAATATATAATGGCGGCGTGTGGAATTTTGCTGTTTAACCGGTGCGCCCGGCGCATGAGAATATCGCCCGGTGCAGAGAATGCTTTATGGAGTAAAGAACATTGCCGAGTGCGTGAGAAAATCGCCGGGGGCGTGAGAATATTGCCGGGTGCAGAGAATTTTTTATGGCAAAAGGAATGCCGCCCGGCGGGATTTTGTTTTTTGGATTGGCAGGGTATATATGAAGGGGCTTGGAAGAAAAATAATAGGAGGCGTGATTTATGCGGCAGCGGTTTTAATGCTGCCATATATAATTACAACGCTGTGGCAGGGGAAAATAGATACAGCGGCAAAGGAAAGCTTAGGACGGACTGTTGTTGTAAAGGAAGACAGAGGTTCAAGGGAAATATCATTTGAAGAATATATGACAGGTGTGGTTGCGGGACAGATTGATGCTTCCTATGAAATTGAGGCGATTAAGGCGCAGGCAATTCTTACTAGAAGCTTTTTGTGTGGAATAATGGAGAAGCAGCAAATGGTTGACGAGACTACACTTAGGCTGGATTACTATGACAAAAAGAGGCTTGCAAAAGCGTGGGGAGACGCATATGAAAATAATTATGAAAAAATCAGGCAGGCAGTCACGGAAACGAAAGGGCAGATTATGACATATGACGGGCGCGCGGCTGAGGGTGTTTATCATAAGCTCAGTGCAGGGATGACAAGAGACGGAACAAAGGCGTATCCCTATCTTGTGCCGGTCGCAAGCCCAAAGGACCTTGAGGCGGACGATTTTGTGACGATAAAGGAGTATTCGTTTATTGATTTTATCAAAATTGCGTTAAGGCTGGAGGATAACATTTCTTTTTCAAATGGAGAGGCGATTGCGCTTCAGGTCGTTGAGACGGATGCGGCAGGATATGTGAAAAGTGCAATGATTGGCACAAAAACTTATGACGGAGAGCGTATAATGGAGGTTTTTGAGCTGCCGTCGTGCGCATTTACATTTCAGACAATGGACAATAAGGTAAGGATTATCTGCAATGGCATAGGCTATGGCTACGGCATGAGCCAGTATGGAGCCGACAGAATGGCAAAGGAGGGCAGCAGCGCACAGGAGATACTTAAATATTATTTTCCGGGAGTTGAAATCGGAGAGTGGAAGGAGTGATACATTTAGGCAAAACATACATGATTTAGCATGAGCCGGGAGCAGCAGAGAGAAAATAAAAATAATATATATTATTTTAAATGAATAATAAGCGGTAATCGGGTAAGAATATTACCGAGGTGATTATCGTGAAAAACAGCAAAAATATATTCTTATCAGTGTTACTGGGGGGACTGGTGCTTGTAACTGCCATAGCAGGTATCGTGACCATGACAGTAAAAAAGAACAATGGTGAGGAGCTTAGGGAAACTATTAATGAGACCGTGGAGGAGTACCTCTGGGGCAGTGTGGCAGAGACGAAACCGGCAAATACAAATGCAGATAATGAAGCGGCACTGGATGCGGGCAGCACTGAAGCCGAGATCAGTTCAGAAGCGCTTGCATTAGAAGAAACCGAGCCGGTAATTGAGAGCGAGCCTGATAATATGGAGGCTGCGGCGCAGGAAAATGTTGATGCAGTTCAGGAAGGTATTGATGTGCCGCAGGAGGGTGTGGCAGCTGAGGGCGAAGCCGGACAGCCTGCTGCAGCCGAGGAAGTAATCAGCCTTGTGTTTTCAGAGGGTGACAAGCTTAAGTGGCCTGTAAGCGGCAGCGTGATACTTGAGTACAGCATGGACACGACAGTGTATTTTCCGACACTTAAGCAGTACAAGTGCAACCCGGGCATGCTTATCCAGAGCGAGCCGGGCACAGCGGTTGTAAGCCCTGCAAACGCTCTTATCAATGAAGTAGGCTATGATGACGAGATAGGCGGATATGTGTCAATGAGTCTTGGCAACGGCTACGAGCTTGTCTGCGGACAGTTAAATGAAATCTGCGTATCTGAGGGCGCTTACATTCTTTCGGGCGCGCCGATAGGAATCACAGCCGAGCCGACTTCTTATTATATCGTCGAGGGAAGCAATGTGTATCTTGAAATGACAAAGGATGACGCACCGGTAGACCCGCTGGATTTTCTGGAATAAGCTTAAAACTTAATATGGTATAAAGAACACGCATGTATTTTTGATAAAAGGTGCGTGTTTTTTATATTACTGTTTGCTTTTAAATGATTTATGATATAATTGTTATAAATGAAAAGCCAGAGGAGACTTGTTTTTATGAAAAGGAAATTTATTTGCATAATATTTGCGGCAGCCTTGCTTGTGTCAGCATGCGGCAGGAAAAGCAATAATGAAAGCAATAAGAGTGAAGATTTACCGCACCAGAGCATTCAGTATGATTATGATGCACAGGTTTTTTTTGACGTGTATTCTTCAAAGATTATCAGTACTGACAAGGGATATTATTATTTTGATTACAGCTATAAAAAAGCAAAGAATCCTTCGTATGATATATATCTGATGTTTTTTGACAGAGCGACCAAAAAGGCTTCTCCGGTATGCAGCAGGGAGGGCTGCAATCATACGCGAAAGGATAATTGTGATGCGCTTTTCAGCTGGAGAAATGAAGATAACAGGGTGTCTGATGCCAACGAGTTATGGTATTATGACGGATATTTATATGCAACCCTGGTTGAAACGGATGGAAGCCTGTGTCTGTACAGAATAAGCATGGATGGAAGTGAACGCACAAAGTATACAACTATTTTTGAGGATGGCGTTGATATAGGATATAATATGATATGCCACAGAGGATATATTTATATTACATACAGCGGTGAGCGTAAGGAACAGCTATACAGGCTGAAGATTGAAAAAAATGCTGAAAAGGAGCTTGTTTATGAGGAGACATATGATGATTATGACCTCTGGTTCGGAGATCTTACATCATATAAGAATGGTGCGGCATTTTGCAAATATATATACAGTTATAACGACCAGACTACAAAATGTGAAATAGTATGCTATAATCCTGAATCGAAAAAGCTTGAAAAGCTTCTTGAGGGAAAGGATTTCGATTCATTTTTTATTGATAATAAGAATATTTACTATTCGGTAGGAAACGAGATATTTGTTTATGATATTGATTTAAATGTAAGCAGGCCGTTTTATGAATGTGACCATTCTGTATACATTTCGTACGATGGAAGGTATGTATACGCCGAGGTTAGCGCGGCGTCACTTCGTGACTATAATGAGCATTATATTTATGTGATTAACAAGGAGGGCGGGCTTGTGGATACTATACAGGCGCCTGCCTCACAGGACTGCTATTTCGGTGATGATTATTATCTTTTCCAGATGTTCGATTTAAATGAGGAGCTTAATGATAAGAGTGATATGCCTATGATAAAGGCATACGATAAGAGCCAGTTGGGAACCGGCTCTCATGAGTGGACAGACCTGCCTTTGCCTAATTGATTATACGCTCTTGGTATTGCTCATAACACTGTTATGATACATTGGACTAAAGGTGACATCTTTGCCAAACCATGCCGGAGGCTCAAAGCCTTCGGCATCTTCTTTGCTTTCAAACTCTACCTCTGCAAGAAGAAGACCCTCGTAAATGCCGTGAAATTCATCAAGCTCGATTGTGTGCTTTTCATCCAGAGGAATAAGATAGCGCCTCTTAGTGATAACAATACCGTCAGCCTTTGTAAGCAGGTGCTCGTAGGATGCCTTGTTAAGAGGAAGATTATATTCCTCACGTATCATTGAGCCCTTGCCCTTGTAGGTAAGATAATATTCATCATCCTGCTTTCTGATTCGCACGACAGGCGCCCTGTTTAAGTATGCCTGCTCAATATCGTGATAATTGTATTTATCTATATCCTCAGGAAGCGCGTCAATTAAAAATTTTCTTTCAATCTCCATAGATAGTTTATTCCTCCGATGTTATAATGGTTAAATAAAACAATACTCTTTACTTCAACATCATACCATTTAAAAAAGACAATAGCAATGTATTCATAAAGAAAAGAGGGAATAGCATGGAGTTTACGGGAAAGGTCGCGGTTGTGACAGGGGGAGCGAAAGGCATAGGAAAAGCGATTTGCGAAAGCTTTAAAAATTCAGGGGCTGCGGTGTGTGTGATTGATTTGCTGCCGAATGATTATTTTAGAGGAGACATAAGCGATAAGGCGGTTTTGGAGAGCTTTGCGGCAAAGGTTATCGCAGATTACGGACGGGTCGATTTTATAGTTAATAATGCGCTTCCGCTTATGAGAGGTATAAATGAGTGCACATATGAGGAGTTTGAGTATGCGCTTAAGGTGGGGGTGACTGCGCCGTTTTATCTGACAAAGCTTCTTATGCCTTATCTGTCGGATGGTGCGTCCATTGTAAACATTTCGTCCTCAAGGGACAGGATGAGCCAGCCGCAGACCGAGAGCTACACTGCGGCAAAGGGCGGGATAGCTGCCCTTACACATGCGCTTGCGGTGAGCCTGTCCGGCAAAGCGAGAGTAAATTCAATATCGCCGGGCTGGATTGACACGTCATATACTGAGTATGAAGGCGCGGATGCCGTGCAGCAGCCGGCGGGTCGCGTGGGCAACCCTATGGACATTGCAAATATGGTTATGTATCTGTGCTCTGAAAAGGCAGGCTTTATTACCGGGGAGAACATCTGCATCGACGGCGGAATGACAAAGCAGATGATATATCACGGCGACTGGGGCTGGACTTTGGATGAATAACCTTGCATTGCATTTACATACAATTTATGTTATAATAAAATGAAATGTATTTTTAAATATATGAGGATTTTACAGGAGGAATTAATATGGCAAAGATATATGCATGTATAGCTGACGGACTTGAAGAGGTTGAGTGCCTTGCAGTAGTTGATATTTTAAGAAGGGCAGGCTTTAAGGTAACACTTGCATCAATAAACGGTTCGGAATTTGTTACAGGCTCGCACGGCATTACTATGAAGGCTGATGAGCTGTGGTCTTCGGATAACTGCGGCGAATATGATATGATTTTCCTTCCGGGAGGCATGCTGGGAACTCTTCATCTGGGAGCGCATAAGGAGCTTACAGCCATGCTTAAAAGGTTTAAGAAGGCAGATGATAAGAGGCTTGCCGCAATCTGCGCCGCACCGAGTGTGCTTGGGGAAAACGGATGCTTAAAGGGACTTAAGGCAACATGTTATCCGGGCTGTGAGGATAAGCTTGAGGGCGCATTTGTAACCGGAGACAAGGTGGTTACGGATGGCGATGTGACGACTGCAAGAGGCCTTGGCTGCGCGATTGATTTAGGACTTGAAATCGTCAGGATATATGAAGGCGAAAGCGTAATGCAGAAGATAAAGGATGCAATTCAGTATAGTTAATTTGAGAGGTTGCTGCTGATGGCTGATAAACCAAAAGAAAAAAGAAAATTAAAAGAACGCACCTGTGTGTTTTTGATATTCGTGATTATCATGGTGATTCGTTCATTTTTCAGCTTCAGAATCAGTTCATTAGTCCAGATAACAGGTGCGGACGAGTTCGGAACCATAGCAGGCGCCGCATTTTTCGGGGGGCGCGACTGGTCGAATATAGTTTCGGCAAACTGTCCTTACTACGGCTTTGGCTTTTCGGCGCTGTTATGCTGGATGTTTAAGGTGACATCAAATCCGGTCATCCTTCACTGGCTGATGACATTTGCAAATACGATTCTGCTATGCTGTGTCGGTGCGATTGCGTATATAATCATGCGATATCATTTTGATATAAAGGACAATAGAATATGTATAGCGGCGGCGCTGTCTGCAGCATTGTTTTTCAACAGTCTGGTTTATGCCAATCTTGTAATTAATGAAACTATGCTTGTGTTCATAATCTGGCTTGTGCTGCTTATCATGCTGGAGATAAGAAAGGAAGAGAATAAGTTCAAAAAATTCTGGCTGAATGTATCGCTTGCAATTGTCTGTTCGTATTCTCTTATGGTACATACAAGAAGCATTATTATTATATGTGCGGTTGTGGTTACGGGCATTATGATGTTTGTATACGGAAGAAAGACAATCATCAATTTCTTTGTGTTTATTCCGACGCTGGTTATAGGCTATCTTATTTCCACAAGGATAGTTGATATGGTTCAGACTGTGCTGTGGAAGGCGGGAGAGGACTCGGTGCTTGTAAATTCCACCGGAAGCGTATTTGAATCCTTAAGCTATATCAGAAGACTGTTTGAGCCGGGAGGTCCGAGAGGCTTTGTATATGCGGTGACAGGGCAGTTATATACGCTGTTTACTTTAAGCGGCGGTTTTATTGCAATAGGCTTTATTGCATGTATTGTCATATTGTTTAACGGCTTCGCAATAGGCAGAAAAAACAGTGGACGAAAAAAGAAGGCGGACAGAAACAAGGCGTTTAAGGAATACACACCGTATGCGATTTCGGCGGCGTTTGTTTTTTCGGCACTGCTTGCCACATTGATATTAAATGTTTCGTCCGCATTAAGGCTTACGCCTGATATAGTGCTTGGAAATGCTGCGTCAGGCAGCCAGAAGTGGTTCGTATATGTAAGATACAACGCATTATTCTGCAGTCCGCTTATCATGCTTGTGTTCGGATACATATATAAATACAGGGAGAATGCAAAGAAAGCGATTAATATTGCGGCGGGGCTTTTTGCACTGGCCGGCGCAGGCTTCTTCGCTTTTGTTGTTAAATATTTAATAGGCGTATCCACAAATCTTTCGGGAGAATTTTATTTTCTCTTCCCGCTAAGCCATTTAAGACGCGGCGATTTGATTGATATAAGATGCTTTATTACGATGTCAACGGTTGCGGTGATAGTATTTGCGGTTATATTCTTTTCAATCAAATTTAATAATGAATGGATAGGCGCGATAGTATTTGTTATATTGAACGTTTATATATTCGGGTTTATATCGGTAAATATCCATGAGGCAAATGCTTTGCAGACAAGGTCGTATTCGGACAGATATGAGTATGTGATAGGTAGGCTCGAAAAGATTCGCGAGCTTCCGCAGATATATATCAACAGAAAAAATACCGGGGCAATGTATGCGTATTCCTGCCAGTATGCGCTGAATAAATATCCTATTATAGAGGGCATGCCGGAAGAGGGAGCAAATGAAGCGGTTGTGCTTTCAATGCACGAGGCGGATGAGCTGTTTGATATGTCGCAGTATACAAGATACGATTTGACCGAAATACAGCACATATATATCCGCGGAGACGATTTGAAGGTGGCGCTTGAACATGTAATAAGCGAAAAACAAGAGAAAAACCGATAATTTGTCGGCAATAAATAAAAAATAAGACTAGCATATAGAAATTTTTTATGATATAATGTTTAATCGCTATTGACTATCCGGGTCAATGCGTATATTATTTGCAAATGAGATGACCGAGGCATATAAGAGATATCGGTTCATATAATTAAGGAGGATTTAAAAGATGAGTGTACAGGTAGAGACATTGGAAAAGAGCATGGCTAAGCTTACAGTTGAAGTATCTGCTGAGAAGTTTGATAAGGCAGTTGAATCGGTATATCAGAAGAATAAGAATAAATTTAATGTTCCGGGCTTCAGAAAAGGAAAGACACCTAAGAGCATGATTGAGAAGTTATACGGCGCAGGTGTGTTCTACGAGGATGCTGCAAATATGCTTCTTCCGGATGCATACGCAGATGCTGTTGAAGAAAGCGGACTTGATGTTGTTTCAAGACCTGAGATTGATATTGAACAGATTGGCGAAGGCAAGCCTATGATTTTTACAGCTACAGTTGCAGTAAAGCCTGAGGTTACTCTTGGAGAGTACAAGGGAATTGCAGTTGAAAAAGAGGCTGTAGAGGTTACTGATGAGGATGTTATGGAAGCACTCAAGGCAGAGCAGAAGAAGAATGCTACACTTGAGGTCGTTACAGACAGAGCAGTACAGGAGGGCGACACGGCAATTATTGATTTCGAGGGCTTTGTTGACGGAGTTGCATTTGAAGGCGGAAAGGGTGAGGCATATCCGCTCGTTATCGGTTCAGGCCAGTTCATTCCGGGCTTTGAGGAGCAGCTTATCGGCGCGTCAACAGGCGACAGCATAGATGTAAATGTTACATTCCCTGAGCAGTATCAGGCAGAGAACCTTGCAGGAAAGCCTGCATTATTCAAGGTTAAGGTAAATGAAATCAAGTGCGAGGTGCTTCCGGAGATAGATGATGATTTCGCAAGCGACGTTTCAGAGTTTGATACACTTGACGAGTACAAGGAAAGCCTTGCAAAGGAGCTTGCAGACAAGAAGGAAGAGGCTGCAAAGACTGCAAGAGAGGATGCTATTGTTGACAAGCTTGTTGAGGGCATGACAGTAGAGATTCCACAGGCTATGATTGATACACAGGCTGACAACATGGTAGAGGATTTTGCCATGAATTTAAGATCACAGGGCCTTTCAATTGAGCAGTATACACAGATGCTCAGCACAACAAGAGAGGGCCTTGCAGAGCAGATGAAGCCACAGGCTGAAAAGAGAATCAAGGTAAGACTTGCGCTTGAGGCAGTTGCAAAGGCTGAGAATATTGAAGCTACAGAAGATGAGTTTAAGGCAGAGATTGATAAGATGGCTGATATGTACAAGATGGAAGCTGAGAAGATTTTAGAATATCTTGGTGAGGCTGAGAAAGAGCAGATTAAGAAGGATATTGCTGTACAGAAGGCTGTTGACTTTATCGTTGAGAATGCGGTAGAGGCATAATCTGCGGTTTTGTTGATGAGGAGGTAGTTTATGAGTTTAGTACCTTATGTTGTTGAATCTACAAGCATGGGTGAAAGATCATATGATATATATTCACGCCTGCTTAAGGAAAGAATTATATTTTTGGGCGAAGAGGTAAATGATGTGACGGCAAGCCTTATTGTTGCACAGCTTTTATTCCTTGAGTCAGAGGATCCGGGAAAGGATATAAGCCTTTATATTAACAGCCCGGGCGGTTCAGTTACAGCCGGCATGGCTATTTATGATACTATGCATTATATCAAGTGTGATGTATCAACAATCTGTATAGGCATGGCTGCAAGCATGGGAGCATTCCTGCTTTCAGGCGGAGCAAAGGGCAAGAGATTTGCGCTTCCGAACGCAGAGATTATGATTCACCAGCCGTCAGGCGGTGCCCAGGGTCAGGCTACAGACATTAAGATAGTTGCCGACAGAATTATAGAGACAAAGAAGAAGCTTAATGAGATTCTTGCAGCCAACACAGGACAGCCGTTAAGTATTATTGAGGTGGACACAGAGCGTGATCATTATATGAGTGCTGAAGAGGCTAAGGAATATGGAATCATAGACCAGGTTATCGGCAGCAGATAAAAGGAGAAACAGATGGCGAATAAATTTGATTCCCAGTGCAGATGTTCCTTCTGCGGTAAGGCGCAGGGACAGGTCAGAAAGCTTATAGCATCAAGCTCAAGGGAAACATATATTTGTGATGAGTGTATTGAATTATGCGCTGAGCTTATAGCAGAAGAGTATGAGGAGATAAAGCCTTCTAAGGGTATCAATCTTCTGAAACCAAAGGAAATGAAGGCATTTCTTGATGAGTATGTTGTGGGTCAGGAGGAGGCTAAAAAGGTTCTTTCCGTAGCAGTGTACAATCATTACAAGAGAATTACCTCTGATATAAAGGATGATGAGGTTGAGCTTCAGAAGAGCAATGTGCTGCTGCTTGGACCTACAGGCTCAGGAAAGACATATCTGGCGCAGACCCTTGCAAAGATATTAAATGTTCCTTTTGCTATCGCAGATGCGACAACGCTTACAGAGGCAGGCTATGTAGGAGAGGATGTTGAGAATATTCTTCTTAAGATTATACAGGCTGCTGACGGCGATATAAAAAGAGCGGAGCACGGCATCATATATATTGACGAGATAGATAAGATTACAAAGAAGGCTGAGAACCTTTCCGTTACAAGAGATGTATCGGGTGAGGGCGTACAGCAGGCACTGTTAAAGATTCTTGAGGGAACCATGGCAAGTGTTCCGCCGCAGGGCGGCAGAAAGCATCCGCAGCAGGAGATGTACCAGATAGACACCACGAATATTTTATTTATCTGCGGCGGCGCTTTTGACGGCCTTGAAAAAATCGTTGAAGGCAGGAAGGGTGCAGGCTCTATAGGCTTTAATGCAGAGATTGTTGAAAAGAACAAAGAGAACATAGATGAGCTGTTAGCAGATGTTATGCCTCAGGACCTTATCAAGTTTGGTCTTATTCCTGAATTTATCGGACGTGTGCCAATAGTGCAGGCACTTAAGATGCTTGACAAGGCCGCCCTTTCGAGAATTCTCACCGAGCCGAAGAATGCCATAACAAAGCAGTACAAGAAGCTCATGGAGCTTGACGGCGTAGAGTTAAGCTTTACGGACGAGGCTATAGATGCCATAGCACAGAAGGCACTTGACAGAAAGACCGGAGCAAGAGGCTTAAGGGCGATTATCGAAAGCATTATGACGGACGTGATGTATGAGGTGCCGTCAGACGAGACTATAGGCAGATGCGTTATCACAAAGGATGTTGTTGAGGGCATCGGAGAGCCTGAATTAGTATACAGAGATGTTTTGCCGGAGGAGCCGATAAGGACCAGAAAGGCAGTTTCAAGAAAGCCAAAAGATGAAATAGCTTAGATGTAAATAAGGCTGTAGCAAAACAAGCAGTGTATTGTTAATATCAATAGATTCTGTTTGCTTTGCGGCAGCCATTTTGCACTTATAAATTGTTTTCTCCGCAGCGGTGATTTAAGCTGCACGGCGGTGAAAATATTGCTTTTGCACGAGGCGGCGGTTTAAGCCGCATGCCCGGGCGAATTTATAAAATGTTTTGCGGAAGATAGAAAAAGCGATTTGTTCGCAGGAGGATACATAATGATAAAAAAAGCTGTGGCGCTCAGGGGGATATGCATTCTTCCGGGGGTTGCTGTCAATTTTGATGTCAGCAGAAAAAAATCAATAGCTGCCATAGAGAGCGCAATGATGGACGACCAGGAGATATATGCGGTTGCACAGAGGGACATTGACGAGGAGGAGCCTGAGCTTGATGATTTATATTCTGTAGGCGTGGTTGCTTCGATAAAGCAGATTATCAGGATGCCAAAGGGCGTTATCCGCGTGCTTGCCGAAGGAAAATACCGCGCTTACATAAAAGAGGTCATTTCATATGAACCGTATATAGAGGCTGAGATAGAGGAGCTTGCCTGCGAGGGCTTTAAGTCAGAGGACGAGATGCAGCTTGCGGGAAGAGCCGGCGTGCTAAAGGATTTCATGGCTGAGTACGCTGAGGTAAATCCTGCCATAAGCGAAAGGTCAACTGAAAATGTGATGTCGATAGATGATTTGAACGAGCTTATCAGGATTATTCCGAACGAGGTTCAGATGAGTCTTGAGCAGAGGCAGACATATCTGGAGCTTAATTCGGCAGAGGAGAAATTCACATTTCTTGCTGACTTTTTTGAGTATGAGATAGAAATTAATAAGATTAAAAAGGATATTGTTGCGAAGGTAAGCGCAGCCGTAGACAAGAACCAGAAGAATTATTATTTAAGGGAGCAGTTAAAGGCTATACACGAGGAGCTTGGGGATACGGATGCGATGTCTGACGCAGATGAGTACGAGGAAAAATTATCGGGACTTAAGGCGCCTAAGGCAGTGAAGGACAAGATTAAGAAGGAGATAAAACGCCTCAGGACAGTGCCGGACAACAGCAATGAAGCGGTTGTAGAGCGCACTTATCTTGATTATATGTTTGATATGCCGTGGAATAAGCGCAGCAAGGAGAACAAAGACTTAAAGCAGGCGAAACAAGTGCTTGAGGCGGCGCATTACGGGCTTGAAAAGGTGAAGGAAAAGATTCTGGATTACCTTGCGGTAAGGACATATTCGGAGCGCAGCGACATTCCGATACTGTGCCTTATCGGTCCGCCGGGAACAGGCAAGACCTCAATAGCAAAATCAATAGCAGAGGCGCTTAACCGTAAGTATGTAAGAGTGTGTCTCGGCGGCATGAGAGATGAGGCGGAAATCAGAGGACACAGAAAGACCTACATAGGCGCAATGCCTGGCAGAATTGCAAATGCGTTAAAGCAGGCAGGGGCCGGCAATCCGCTTATACTTTTAGACGAGATAGACAAGACCGGAAGCGATTATAAGGGCGACGTTGCCTCAGCACTTTTAGAGGTGCTTGACGGCGAGCAGAACAAGTATTTCAGGGACAATTTCCTTGAGGTGCCGCTTGATTTGTCCGATGTCATGTTCATAGCAACCGCAAATGATTATTACGATATTCCAACGCCGCTGTTAGACAGAATGGAGGTCATTGATATTGAGTCATATACCGACATTGAGAAGTTTAACATTGCAAAGAAGTACCTTCTGCCGAAGCAGATGGAAAAGTGCGGCTTAAACAGTAGTGTTATGTCGATAAGCGATGCTGCCATCATGAAGGTCATTCATGAGTACACAAGAGAGGCCGGAGTCCGTAACCTTGAAAGAAGGATAAGAACCATTTGCAATAAAGCGGTCAGAAATATTCTTGAAGCCGGTAAAGACAGTGTAAAGATTACGGCAAATAATCTTGAGAAATATCTCGGCGCAAAGATTAGAATTTCACATAAGGTGAGCGATGAGCCTCAGGTGGGCATGGTAACGGGACTTGCATGGACAAGGACCGGTGGTGAAACCATGGAGATTGAAGCAAATATCATGCCAAACGAGGGCAAGCTTAAGCTTACCGGTCAGATTGGTGATGTGATGCAGGAGTCGGCCGCCGTGGCGTACAGCTTTGTTAAAAGCATTTTGCACGAATACGATATCCGCAATGAGAAGTTTGAAAACAATGAAATCCACATTCATGTGCCTGAGGGTGCAGTCCGCAAGGACGGTCCGTCAGCAGGAATTGCACTCGCCACGGTTATGATGTCGCTTGCCGGAGACTATAAGGTAAAGCCTTATATTGCGATGACAGGCGAGATAACCATAAGGGGCAGAGTGCTTGCAATCGGAGGCTTAAAGGAGAAGCTGCTCGGCGCAAAGGAAGCAGGCGTTAAGCAGGTGATTGTGCCGGAGGACAACAGAGATGATATAAACGAGCTGTCTGAGGACGTTAAGAGCGGACTGACAATACATTTTGTGAAGGATGCCATAGAAGTTTTCAGGCTTGCTTTTGAGGAGAAGCCTAAGGAAGAACCGGAAGAAAAGCAGTGCGCCGATAAGCCGGGGGAAGCATCGGAAGGTGAGAAGCCTAAGGAAGAACCGGAAAAAAAGCAGTGCGCCGATAAGCCGGGGGAAGCATCGGAAGGTGAGAAGCCTAAGGAAGAACCGGAAGAAAAGCAGTGCGCCAATGAGCCGGAGGAACAGGCTGAAGATTAGAATTTGCCAGGAGGAGTAAAAAGTGATTATAAAGACTGTAAACCTTGAGACCGTATGCGGTGTTACAAGTGTACTTCCCCAAAATGACAAGATGGAGATAGCATTTGCCGGCAAGTCAAATGTCGGCAAATCATCGTTGATTAATGCGCTTATGAACAGGAAAGCGTATGCAAGAACATCTGCATCACCGGGAAAGACGCAGACGATTAATTTTTATAATATAAATGACAGGCTGTATTATGTCGATTTACCTGGCTATGGTTATGCGAAGGTATCAAAGACAGAGAAGCAGAACTGGGGCAGGATGATTGAGAAGTACTTAAAGACATCAAAACAGCTTGCGTGCGTATTTCTTCTGGTGGACATAAGACATGAGCCGACGCAAAATGACTGTGAGATGTATGACTGGATAGTTTATAACGGTTATACTCCGGTAATCATTGCGACAAAGCTTGATAAGATAAAAAGAAGTCAGGTTCAAAAGAATCTGAAGGTGATAAGACAGAAGCTCGGTTTGTCGGGCAATGCGGTAATCATACCCTTCTCCGCGGAGACAAAGCAGGGCAGAGAAGAGATATGGGCACTTATCGAGGGTATGCTTGAGGAAGCTGATTCCCCAGAAGCAGCGGGCACGTTTGAGAATGCCGCTGTGCATAAAGCAGCGGGTATGCCTGAGGAAGCTAGTTCCCAAGAAGCTCTTTCATGATAAAAGAGTAAATGGACTGGTTGCAGCGCTGCCAGCGGCTGCACATCTTCTCGGCATCAGCCTTGTCAGGAACCGATACATTCAGTTCAATTAGCTGGGTTCTGCCCTCGCGAATCTCGCAGTGAACAGTATATTCATTGGCAGTATTTTTATAATAATCCGCAAGAACGCTTACTTCATTCCTTAAGCGCACCTTGTTCTTCTTGAGATACTCCTCTATATCTTCAATGATTGCCGGAGAAATCTCATTTACAAAGAACGACAGGGTCTCCTCGCCCTGACGGGTAAGCTGGTATAATGAGTTTGTTCTTGTGGATTCCCTGGAGATAAGGTTTGTCTCAATAAGCTCAGAGATAGCCTGCTGCAGCGTAAAATATGACGTATACTCATTTTCAAGGAAGAAATCAGAAATCTGTGAGTTGGCAAGCGGGAACTTAACCCTTTTAAGCATAGCCAGAATCATAAGTTTGTATAAAGTCATAGGTTCTGAGATCATGGCGGCACTCCTTATCTTATTGTGAAAATATTATTCTTATATCATTATAATGTCGAAATCACAGGATATCAAGAAATAAATATAAAATAAAAAAATTGTTTGATTTATTTTTTTTGTTGTTATACAATATTCTTAAGAATTAATACTTTTTCTTTAAATAATCATTTGACTGTCAGTATATTATCCCATTTTTACCTAAGAATAAATGCTTTATTGGTTAATTACAAAAGAATCTACATTAAAATTTAAATAGAAGGAGAACATATGCGTGAAAAATTAGAAACACTCCCATTGGCACAGCTTAGGGAGATAGCCAGAGAAAATGGCATTAAGGGTATAACTGCTCTGAGAAAGGCAAATCTCATAGATTTGCTTGTAGAAATCTATGAGGAAAAGGCAAAGAAGAACGTCGTATCAAAGGAAAATGATTCTGTCGGTTTGGCAGCTGATGATGAGAAAACGGTCAGCGCCGGGTCAGCCGCTGTATCTGAGAATTTAACTGTAAATGAAGAATCAAAGCGCGATGGCGCAGAAGAGAGCACACAGGGTACGGTCAGGAGAACGTATAATACATATAATGCTCAGGGAGAATATCGCAGACCGGGCACAAATGCTCCTCAGAGAAGACCTGTCTACGGACAGCGTCAGGCGTACAGAGGTGAGGGAAGCCAGCCATCGTACAGAAGTGAAAGCGGGCAGCAGTCATACAGAAGTGAAGGCGGTCAGTCGTCGTACAGGAGTGAAGGAGGCCAGCAGTCGTACAGGAGTGAAGGCGGTCAGTCGTCGTACAGGAGTGAAGGAGGCCAGCAATCATACAGAAGTGAGGGGGGCCAGCAGTCATACAGAAGTGAGAACGGACAGTCATATAGGGCAGAGGGAAGCCAGCTATCATACAGAAGTGAAGGCGGTCAGTCATCGTACAGGGCAGAGGGAAGCGCCCAGCTGTCGTACAGACCGGAGAATACACAGGAGACGGCAGCAGTAAGACCGGGAAATATACCGACAGAGGGACTGAATACAGGTATACCTGACAACAGAGGCATTGATATACAGTCGTTAGACAGCGGTTCACCGGCAAATGGTATTCTTGAGGTTATGCCTGACGGCTTTGGCTTTATAAGATGTGCAAATTATATGCCGGGCGATGATGATGTGTACGTTGCACCTTCACAGATAAGAAGATTCAACCTAAAGACAGGCGATATCATTTACGGTGCAAAGCGCATAAAGAGCAACACCGAGAAGTTTGCTGCGCTTTTGTACATCACAACCGTAAACGGTGAATCACCTTATGTTGCTGAGAAAAGACCGAATTTCGAGGATCTTGTTCCGATATTCCCTGATGAAAGACTCAGGCTTTCAGGCTACAACAGCCCTGTTTCACTGAGAATTACAGACCTTCTTTCCCCGATAGGCAAGGGACAGAGAGGCATGATTGTGTCACAGCCTAAGGCAGGAAAGACCACACTTTTAAAGCAGATTGCAAAATCGCTCAAGGCAAATTTCCCGGATATGTATGTCATTATTCTTCTGATTGACGAGCGTCCGGAGGAAGTAACCGATATGAAGGATGATATAGAGGGTGGCAATGTTGAGGTTATTTATTCGACCTTTGACGAGCTTCCGGAGCACCACAGACGTGTTTCTGAGATGGTGCTTGAGAGAGCGAAGCGTCTGGTTGAGCATGGCAAGGATGTCACGATTCTGTTAGACAGCATTACCAGACTTGCAAGAGCATACAATCTCTTGGTAGAATCAAGCGGACGTACTCTTTCGGGCGGTCTTGACCCGGCGGCGCTTCACATGCCTAAGAGATTCTTCGGCGCAGCTAGAAATATGCGCAATGGCGGCAGCCTTACAATTCTTGCAACCGCATTAGTTGAAACCGGCAGCCGTATGGATGATGTGGTATTTGAGGAATTTAAGGGCACCGGCAACATGGAGCTTGTACTCAACAGAAAGCTTTCAGAGAAGAGAATATTCCCTGCCATCGACATTCAGCGCTCAGGTACCCGCCGTGACGACCTGCTCTTAACTCCGCGCGAGATGGCGGCAGTAGACATTATCCATAAGATGATAGGCGATTCAAAGAACGAGGACAAGGTGGAAGACGTTCTTAATATGTTCAAGTTTACAAAGAGTAATGATGAGCTGGTTGAGATGGTGTTAAAGCAGAAGAATTAGACTGTTGGAATGACTGATTCAATTCTGAAGGCGGCGGACAAGCCTCCTTACGAATGTATACCAGAGAAATATGGTAAATTCTGAAGATTCATTATAAGGATTTTATTTAAAAAACATCTTGCAATAATAAAATGCCTATGTTATAATATCAAAGCTGTTTATTAAGATTATAGCGGATATTATTAAATTAAATAATATATGTATGCTGTCACATACAGATTAGATTAAGAGAGGTGAAAGTCATGAAGGAAGGAATACATCCAAATTACAACCAGGCAAAGGTAACATGTAACTGTGGTAATGAATTTTACACAGGTTCAACAAAGAAGGAAATTCACGTTGAAATTTGTTCAAAGTGTCATCCGTTTTACACAGGCCAGCAGAAGGTTTCATCTGCAAGAGGACGTGTTGAAGCGTTCAATCGTAAATATGGTATTAACAAAGCAGAATAAGGTTAGTGTAAACATAAGGTTGGGATTTACGTGTGAACCATGCAAATCTCAACCTTTTTTAGCGTTAAACAACGAGCCAAGCACAAGTAAAAATTCATGCTTGCATGAGTTTTTACTTGTATTTGGCGAGTGTCCGGTATGAGTAACGAAGGGCGGCAGCCCGGAGTTACGAATACGGCGGATGCGAAAGTTGCAAAGCAACGAAGCATCCGGTTTAACGCGAAGCAGGCGCGGAAAGAGTAACGAAGGGCGGCAGCCC
>JAFRXK010000084.1 GCA_017442865.1 Lachnospiraceae bacterium
ATTGTCCGCTGCAAGCAGTGTCACCGTACCTTCCGTGGCACTGGTAGAATTGTCCTCAATGATGTACCAGTTGTAATCGTTAAACTTTACAACCGTCACATTATTCTTTAACGTCGTGTAAGTATCCGTCGCTGCATACGCAGTCAGACTCATCCCCGGCATCAGTCCCAGCACCATCACGAGGCTGAGCAGGATGCTCAAAAATCGTTTCTTTGTTTTCATAAGCTGTTTCTCCTGTTCTTATTCGCGGCTGTTATGGCCGCCGCAGTAGCCATCATATATGCGTGGTTTCTTTTACTCCGCCATGCCGACAGACTCGAAATGCTCCGCATTTCTCGTTGTCGCGGCATTCGCCGTATACATCCAGTCCTGCAAGCATCCTCTCGTGAGCAAGCTCCCATCAGATGCTTGCAGGACTGGATGTGCATGGCTCACTTTGACGCGCAAAGAACCGCCGAACCTGACAGGGGTACATATACTTACCCCGTCAGAATCCGACGGTTATCCATCACGAATACGGTATTCAGTTCCATGCGTCTTGCAGGACGCAAAAAGGGCGCAGTTATCCTCTACGATGCGATGCGATGCGATGCGATGCGAAATCGTAGCCTGCCTGCGTCATACCTGTCAAGCCCCCTCTTAGATTTTATTTCTCTTTTTCATTGGTGAAAATTTAAGTGCATTCTCTTATTAACGCAAATCCAAAATATATTTTACCATAATTAAATCAATTAGTGAGAATATATTGTGCACAGCAGTTATTGTCAGAATTTTAAGAAATCAATCCTTGGAGAGACATCTCAATATGCTATATTTGGCCACAATCCGATATA
Organism: Lachnospiraceae bacterium; assembly: GCA_017442865.1. Lineage (GTDB taxonomy): Bacteria > Bacillota > Clostridia > Lachnospirales > Lachnospiraceae > JAFRXK01. The sequence continues at coordinate 834 of JAFRXK010000084.1, forward strand.
ATATATTATTAATGGCTGAATATAGCATTATTTAAATAAATCCTCCAGAGTTATCACGTTATCAAAAAAACCGCTATATTCGTTGTAAATGAGTCCATTTGTGGTAATAAGTACATTATGTATTACCATTTTTGATGGTATTTCCTTTTCCAACAATCCCTGACGATTACAAAGAACACCATGATACTTTTTATCTACTGTGAATTCAGCGCTATAAAACTTCATTTCACACATATTGACGATATTATCTTTTCTCTTGATAATCATATCAATCTGTGTTCCTTCTTTATCATCTTCTCTTTTTGACCAGGCTGACTGTTCAGTACTAATGCCACTTATGCCAAGGGCAGCTTTTATCTGTGGAACATGATTAAAGCAGACATTTTCAAATGCCAGACCTCTCCAGGAAATAATGTTTTGAGAAGCATGATTCATCATCCAGAATGATTCATTTAATGAACTATGGTTCTTTACAAATCTATTATAAAAAATACAGAAAGGGTCTATAAGCTTGTAGTGTTCTTCCCTTTTACTCATGCCAAAAGGAACATACTTTTCAATAAAATCACTGGCTATTAACGCACTTAATGCATCTGTGAGCGTTCCTCCAACCGTATATCCTGAACGCTTTGAAATCTCTGATCGGGTATAACCACAGTTCTTTTTGCTGAGGACTTCAACAATACTTCTCATCATATCCGGATTATCAAATATTGAAGTGAACAGCCTGTCATACTCGTATTTAAG
>JAFRXK010000085.1 GCA_017442865.1 Lachnospiraceae bacterium
AAGACCAAAATACATCGTCCAATATAATCCTGTTCATCTGAAAGGAAAACAGACCACGATTTACTTTCGTATAACTGAAACTGTTTTTCTTCTTCAGACAGGTTGCACCAATCACAATTCCCCATTCTTTTCACCTACAAACTCCGATTTTTCTTTCTAACATTTAACGCAACCCTATGCTTCTTTTATCAGCAAATTCCTCAGCTTATCAATACTATCTATAACATAGTCACAGACAATATCCGGCCTCATTTCCTTGTGTTTTTGGTTATAATAGCAAACATCCATTCCAACGTCCTTTGCTCCGATAATATCATTTGTAATTGAATCGCCAATCATCAGACATTCTTCAGGAGTAAAGCGCAAATCATTTAAAATATACTCATAATACTCCTTCGTAGGCTTTATTACTCCCATTGCTTCAGAAATGTACTGCTTATAGACATATGGTTTTAGCTTTTCAATACGTTTTCCCTGAATTTTCACCATGCCATTTGTGGCAAGAATCATTTTATACTCTTTAGCCAGCTCAGTGAACACTTCAAATGTACAATCCTCTTGGAACGTGGACGAATCTGCTATCGAACCTTCATAACATTCAACCACTTTCTCCAAGTCTGCATCAACCTTAATACCTGTGTACTGACCTCATCTGTCTATCCCTTCATTTATGAAATAAAATCTTTAACCGAGGATTCTTTTTTATTATGTCTTCATCTAACCCCCAGCTTCTGATTCTTTCCCATAGTTCTTCACGAAGCATTGACTGGTACTGCTTATTCTCAGAATATGTATGTATTATACACTTTCCTTGTGCCGCTGCATGTATTAAAAACAAAAAAATATTACTTATATTCTCTTCCTGAATAACCGGTACAATTTCTTCACTTATTAATTCTGAATCCCATCCTGTTTTTCCTGAAACGAATCTCTCTTCACTAATTTCATATAAAGAGCAGCTCTTTCCATCATAAATTGCTTCTATTCACCATGTTTTTTCATCAATGATTTTATTATTATCAAGCTCTTCCAACACACGCTGAATGTTTTTATCAACAGGCTTTGTTCCATTCAGCATTATCACCGGACACTTCAGCTTTTGTGCACTGGCATACACTATCTCTTCATTTTTTTCAATAACCATTTTGCGAAAATCTTCCTGTTGGCTGTACATATCTCCGCCTGATAACACCCTCTCACCAAAGCGTTTGATTTCTCTGCCCTGAATTCTCTTCAACCGCATTTCTAATGGTGCTTCTATAAGAAATGCAATCCCTATCGTTAAGATAATATCCTCGCTCCAGTTCATTGTCACTCCTGAAAGAATAAATTGTGGATGCAATAAAATATCCCTGCGAAGCGCTGCTTCCACTTCTTTTTTTGACCGTGGGACACTAAATGGTAATTCGCCCAGGTGTTCTGTCGGGATAAGTGTTTCATTATCCAGTGCGTGTTTGCGGGAGCTTTTTTGCTCCGGGAAATAGTAATCCTCAACATCCATTTCATAATAGCCAAGATATTTTGATAATGCATGAGCCAGCGTCGATTTTCCCCCGCCATTAAGTCCCATAATTGCAATTCCATTAATCATATTATATACTCCTGCACGAACCACATTTAATTTCCCTGCAATTTTTCTCATCATACATAAAGAATGTATTACTTTTGTTTATTATCAGCATTTAAATCATACCTTCAGCATACCGCGCCATCCGCGCGATGAATAATATGAATCGGCGCCATTATGAAAGGTAAATACCGTATTATACCGTCTTTCGCAAAACAACGCACCGCCAAGGCTGCGGATTTCTGCAGGTGTTTCAATCCAGCAGGATGTTTTCAGATCAAACTCTCCAAGCGTCTGCAGATATCTATACTGCTCCTCTGTCAAAAGCATTATCCCCATGCTTTCTGCCTGCGCCTTAACGCTTCCCTGCGGCGGATTCTTCTTTCTGGCTTTCAGTGCTTTCTCATCATAACACAGACTTCTGCGCCCTGCAGGCGCCTCATCCGAACAGTCAAAAAATAAATATTGCCCGTCATCAACCCCGACAACATCCGGTTCGCCTCCTGTTTCCTCCATGTTAATCAGGCTATCCATTGCCTTCGGATTCATTTCAAGCCTTGCGGCAACGTCCTCCCAGTTAATTTCACTATGCTTGTGCATATTATTATAAAAACGTGCTTTTAAAACCTCCAGCATTCTTCATTCCCTCTTTCCTTAGTCAACAGCAAATTTGCTCTTAATAATTAATTCGGCATCAGCAACCCCAAATTTTTAAAATATCCATGGTAAATATGCGGCGGCAACAGCTAATATTATTGCAGGCAGCACAGCTTTGCCTAATTCTTCTGCGTTTAACTTAAATCTGTCTCTGCTTTATATTCTTCAACAAATCCTTCAATATACTCATGGCGCACTATCGCCAGTCTCCTTGCCTCTTCTGTGTTCATTTCATCTTTTAACAGCAGTAATTTATCATAAAAATGCTGCAGCGAATCCTCCAGTGACCTTCCGTTTTTTCCGCCGTAGGCGAAAGTTCTTGCTATGCCGACAGCCCCTATTGCATCAAGCCGGTCTGCATCCTGCACTATTTTTCCTTCAATGCTTTCAGGTCTTCTCCCTCTGTTTTTGCTAAACGAAACCTCGTTGATAATACTGCAAATCTGCTCAATTTTTGCAGCACTTATATTTTGACCTTCCAGAAAGCTGCGTGCATTTGCATTATTCTCTGTTTTAAATAACTTGTGGTCATCTACATCATGCAGCAAAGCAGATAGTGCGACAATCTCAGCATCACAATCGGGATAGTAACCCGCAAGCTTCACAGCATTTGCATATACTCTCATTGCATGCCCTGTATCGTGCCCGTCTGCATTATTATAAAATGTCTTTTCTACATACGCTATCGCACTATTTATTATCGAATCGCTCATATGTTTTCACTAAAGATACCCTCTTTAATTAATTCCTTTTCACCTAAATGCTTTAAATATTCCAGGCAGACATTTCCTCGTTTATCAAATCCTCGTTTTCTGCCATCGCCTTAAGCGTCATGTCAAGCAGCTTGTCAAGCTCCCAGCCAAGCTGCATAGCTCCCCTGTCTATTATGTCTCTGGAGCAGCCTGCGGCAAAGCCCTTGCTCTTGTATTTTTTCTTAAGCGACTTTAATTCCATGTCCTTTGTGCTCTTAGACGGTCTCATAAGCGCAGCCGCCCATATAAGTCCTGTAAGCTCATCCGCCGCAAAAAGCACCTTCTCCATTTCGAGGACAGGCTCAACATCTATCGTTTGTCCGCAGCCAACAGTTACTCCGTAACCATGCGAGCATACCGCATGAATCATATCGTCGCTTACTCCACCCTCTCTTAAAAGCTCAGGTGCTTTAAGGCAGTGCTCGTCCGGATATAACTCAAAATCTATATCATGCAAAAGTCCGACTATGCCCCAGTATTCTGCCTCGTCGGCATACCCGAGCTCGTTTGCATACCATTTCATAACAGCCTCTACCGTCAAAGCGTGCTGAATGTGAAACGAATCCTTGTTATATTTTTTCAATAGTTCAAATGCTTCATTTCTCGTAATCATTTTAGTCTCCTCACTTTATTTTATAAATTCAAACGCTTCTAAAAGATTTGAAATACTTTCTACCCCACAAGGAACATTCCTGCCAAAGCGGTTCAGCCACAGCGCCCGGATTCCCGTTGCCGCCGCGCCATTTATATCGCTGCTTATTGAATCACCAATATGTATGACTTCATCAGGCTTAAGGCCAGTACTGCTTAACGCAAGCTCAAACAATTCCGGTCTCGGCTTATACGCCCTTGCATCCTCTGACGTGAAAACGCCCGCCGGGGTAAACCCATGCCAGCCGATTGCCTTATTTACATCCGCCGTATCAATATTTGAAACGATGTAAAGCGGTATCGGGCTGGTTTCAAAAAATGTCTTCGACTCTTCAAAAATCGGCGGTTTAACCCAGTGCTCAAACATAAGGCTGCTAAGCTTTCCCGCATCAGCATTTGAATGGAATCTCTCCAAAGTATCTTCAAGAGACTTTTTTTCAAGCACACGCTGCGTTTCAAACGAATCGCCGTAAGCATTCTGAAACAGGCTCTGAAAGCGCTGCCACCAGAATGTGCCCACCTCTGACTTATCACCGACCTTGCCGGTATCACAGATAATATCTGTTATCTGCTTTATAATTTCACCGTCTTCATGAACAACGGTTCCGTAAAAATCCACGAAAAATGCTTTAATTTTCATAAAGCGTATCCCTTACCCTTCTCATCATGCTCCAGACATTATCTCCAAAATTGCTTACCAGCACGCTGATAACGCCATCGTTCGGATTGTATTCGGAAATAAAGCTTACGCCCGGGTCGCAGCCCTGAAAATACACATAATCCTGCCCCTTTAGATTGGCAATTATCCAGACGCCGTAACCATAATAGCCTTCCTCAGCATCTGCGCCATCGCCGCTACGTCTGCTAAACATCCTTGAAAGCATTTCTCTTGAAATTAATTTGCCTCCGATAAGCCCCTGCCAGAAGCTTATAATATCGCCAACCGTAATAAACGCTCCTCCTGCTCCGGTTCCCTTTACATCCACAGAGAAAATATTTGTGTGGTAATCCTTCGTATCCTCGCAATAAATATAATTATTCGCGCATTTTGCCGGCAGCCTGTCAAGCTCATAGTAGCCTGTCGATTTCATGCCGCACACATCAAAAATATTTGCCTTAAGATAGCTGTCAAAATACATGCCGGTAACTCTTTCAATTATCATCGCGAGCAGCACATAACCCGTGTTGTTGTACTGAAACCTTGTGCCCCTCGGGTACATCATGGGCTTGTCAATAAAAAGCGGCAGCAAATCGCTGTTGTGCCTGATTTTATAATTTGGATAGTCTGTCCACAATTCCTCGTAATCGTCCATGACGCTTTCATCAAAATAATCCGGGACGCCCGACGTATGCGTAAGCAGCTGCTCTACCGTCACCTCAGGGTCAATATCATTAAGGTCAATGTCAAGAAGCCCTACAAGCGTGTCATCAAGCTTAAGCTTTCCCCGCTCAACAAGCTGCAGAATACCCACTGCCACAAACACTTTGCCTGCGGATGCTGAAGCGAATCTTGTCTCAGGAGTATTCGGGATTTCATTTGGCAGATCTGCAAAGCCTCCCGATTTTTCATACAAAACCTTATTGTCTTTAACAATACATATATTACCTCTGAAATTATCGTCGAAAATATCTCGTAAACTCATGCGGCTCCCCCTATTATTTTATATTTTCTAATGTCCGTGTGGCACCTTCTCAAGCTTACCCTTTTCAAAGGTTCTGTCCGCATACGCAAGTCGTAAAAAAACAGCAATCAGTATAGCCGCGCTGCCCCAGATTGATTTATATCCAAACAAGTGGCAGCACACAGCAGAAATGACCGCGCCAACCATAAAAAATGTAATCATTCCGCCGTGTATATAAACCTTCTTTTTTGCATTCATATCGCGGTGTCTGACATACTTCGCGAGATTAGAGCCGACCTGCCTTATATGATTTGTAACAAATGTGGTCGCGGCAGGAACGCCCTTAACCTGTCTGAACGTATTAAACTGCATCGAGCAGATGAAGTTTAATGTAATCTGGCAAATCTGGTCGGGTGCCTCCTTCGGAAGCAGTCCAAGGATTATGACCGCTGCCGCCTCTATTGCGATAAGATATGTGTCCCATCTGAATATATGCAGACGCTTCACGGTTTTACCAAGGTATTCAGACACAAATGAGCCGAGAAAATATGCTCCAATCGGGACTAACAGATACCCCGCTCTCGCCCAGTTCTTTTCTCCGAGCGCAATCGCAAACAGCACGACATTTGCTGTCTGCGCATTGCAGAACACTCCGCCTCTTAGAATAAATGTGTATGCGCCAAACCAGCCCGCCACCGTTACAAGCGTCAGATAGACCCAGGGCTTCTCACACTCAAGATATTCCTGTTTATTGTTTTCTGCCATATTATTAAGCCTTTCTATATTATGAAACTTTACACTCACCCACGCCTTAGTCCGACACAGTTTCATTGTTGCTCTGCATACATGAAACTATGCGCTCGCCTTTCAGGCCTCGCTAAGTTTCATTGTCGCTCTGCGTACATGAAACTATGCGCTCGCCTTTCAGGCCTCGCTAAGTTTCATTGTAAGCTGGATGCGCTTTCTGTCGAGGTCTACGCTTAACACCTTCACCTCAACCACATCACCTACGCTTAATGCGTCAAGCGGATGCTTTATATATCTGTCGGTTATCTGCGAAATGTGTACAAGACCGTCCTGATGTACTCCGATATCCACAAATGCGCCGAAATCTATAACATTTCTTACTGTGCCCTTAAGAACCATGCCCGGCTTTAAGTCCTTCATATCCATTACATCAGTGCGAAGCACCGGTGCAGGCATATCCGAACGCGGGTCTCTTGCAGGTTTCTCTAATTCCTTTAAAATGTCGGCAAGCGTTATCTCACCTATGCCAAGCTCATCTGCAAGCCTGCCTACATCTGTAACCTTCTTTGAAATGCCCTTTATACCGCCGTTTAACATATCATCAGCGGTAAATCCCAGCTTATCAAGGAGCTTGTAAACTGCCTCATAGCTCTCAGGATGTACTGCGGACGTATCAAGCGGATTCTTTCCGTCATATATTCTCATAAATCCGGCACACTGCTCGTAAGCCTTCGGACCAAGCTTAGCAACCTTAAGAAGCTCCTTTCTATCGGTAAACTTGCCATTTTCCTCTCGGTACGCAACAATATTCTTTGCAATCGCCTTGCTGATGCCGGAAATATACTCAAGCAGTGAGGCGGAGGCTGTATTAAGGTCAACGCCCACCTTGTTTACACAGTCCTCGACCACACCTGTAAGCGACTCGCCAAGCTTCTTCTGGTTCATGTCGTGCTGATACTGACCTACGCCGATTGATTTCGGGTCGATTTTTACAAGCTCGGCAAGCGGGTCCTGAAGTCTTCTCGCAATTGAAACCGCACTTCTTTGTCCTACGTCAAACTTAGGGAACTCCTCGGTGGCAAGCTTACTTGCCGAATATACCGAAGCGCCTGCTTCATTTACAATGACATACTGCACGCCCGGGCCGATTTCCTTTATAAGATCAACAATTATCTGCTCTGACTCTCTTGAAGCAGTACCGTTTCCAACTGAAATGAGTGTAATACCGTATTTTTTGATAAGCCTCTTTAAAATAACCTTCGACTCTTCAACCTTATTCTGCGGTGCCGTAGGGAAAATGACCACCGTATCAAGCACCTTGCCCGTTGCATCCACGACTGCAAGCTTGCAGCCTGTCCTAAATGCCGGGTCCCAGCCCAATACAACCCTGTTTGTGATTGGCGGCTGCATAAGAAGCTGGTGCAGGTTCTTGCCGAACACCTTTATCGCTCCGTCCTCAGCCTTCTCCGTAAGGTCATTTCTGATTTCACGCTCAATTGAAGGCTCAATAAGTCTCTTGTAGCTGTCGGCAACAGCCTCCCTGATAACAGGCGAGGTGTATTTATTGTCCCTTGCAATAGTTTTCTTCTCAAGATACCTGATGATATCCTCCTCGGGAGCTTCAATGCCAACCGAAAGTATCTTTTCATTTTCGCCGCGGTTGAGTGCCAGTATACGATGTCCGGCAGCCTTCTTTACCGGCTCCTCGTAATCGTAATACATCTCATAAACCGATTTCTCTTCTTCTTCCTTAGCACCTGACTTAATGCTTCCCTTTTTAAATGTAATATCCCTGATATATGTTCTGTAATCCGCATTGTCAGATATCTGCTCGGCAATAATGTCCATGGCTCCGGCAATCGCCTCGTTTACGTCAGCAACACCTTTTTCCTCAGAAATGTAGTCCTTGGCAACATTTTCAACAGGCTCGTCAAGCATCTGCAGCATAATCAAATCAGCCAGCGGCTCAAGGCCCTTTTCCTTTGCAATTATCGCTCTCGTCCTTCGCTTCGGTCTGTACGGGCGGTAAAGGTCGTCAACCGCAACCATAGTCATGGCCTCTTCAATCTTTGCCTTAAGCTCATCTGTGAGTGCTCCCTGCTCCTCAATAGACGAAAGAACCTGTGCCTTCTTCTCCTCAAGATTCCTCAAATATTTTAATCTCTCGTCAAGATTTCTTAACACCTCATCATTTAACGAGCCCGTAGCCTCCTTACGGTATCTTGCAATAAACGGAATGGTATTTCCCTCATCAATAAGCGTAACCGCAGCCTCCACCTGACTTCTCTTAACCCCAAGTTCCTTATAAAGCACTTCTATAATATCCATAAAAATGTCCTTTCTTATATTAATTTTTACAAAAGTCCCGCAGCCAGCAAATATAAGCTGCTCAAAGACCATAGTAATATTAATTTTATCATACTCAGCCGAAAATGGTAGTGTTTTATTGCCATTATTATGCCAACGCAAAGATTATCAAAAATAATTTTCCATTAACCTCGTAACCCATTCCGGCACAACGGCATCTTTTTTATCATAAACCGGATAATATGGTTTTATATCCAATACCGGTGTTCCGTCAATTGCATCCAATCCTTTTACTGTTATGGACTTTTCATCTACAGACACTATCTGAACAGAAGTCATGCCTATTCTATTTGGCCTGTCTTTGCCTCTCTGAGAAAATATACCAACCAGTGGCATATCGTCACGGTTTTGTGGTCTTCTTTGCAAATGCTTTTCCTTATCATATTTTGCTTTATCAAGATAATAAATTATTATTACATGGGAAAAATCCTCAATTCCTTTTAACCCTCCATAAAACTCTTCTTTCAAAACAATGGTGGAAACATCTCCTCCCCACGCTGTATCTTTTTTGTTTTCCACGCTGTTTCTAACATATCCTACAGCCTGCATAACAATATTCTGCATATAATGTACCCTCCAATTTCTAAATAATTAATTTTTGTGCTTTTCTCGCTTGTCTGATAAATCTATATTTATCTTTTTATCAATTCAATTGATTTCTCGAAAGATATACATTCTGCATATCTTCCGTTCCATATAAAATTATTATAATAATTGTAAGTCGTTTCAGCGGTCATAAAATCATTATTAAACGTGCTGTTTGTGTTTGCTGGAACAATCACTTTAAAGCCATGTTCAAATCCACACTTTACGGTTGCATCTATACAATAATCTGTTTGCAGACCAACAACAATAATAGTATCTTCTTCTTTTTTTCTTAAATATTCTAATAATCCTGTTCCTTTAAAAGAACTATTAACATTTTTATCAAAAACCTGTTCTCCTTTAGCAGGTTTGAACTCATTATATATTTCAAAACCTTCTGTTCCCTTTGTTAATTCGCTTCCTTCGCCATCATCATGTCTAACATAGATTACTTCAACGTCATTAGTTCGAGCAGTCTTTATTAATTCTTTTACACGACTTTTAAAAAGCTCAAATTTGTATAAATTTGAATTTGTAATCAACATCTGAGTATCAACTACCAAGAGTACCATTTTGCTCTCTCCCCAACTATAATTCATATTACTATTTTATCAAATCAGTATAATACATAATTTCTTTATTTAATGATTTAGCATATTCAACTTCACTTCTTGTAGCACTTCCAATATACCCATTTACATTCACCACTAATATCGTGTCCGACAATTTAATCTTTTCCTTATGCATTTTACCAAGTGTCAGAATTTCGTCTTCTGTATATGCTTCTTTGTCGTGCTTTGTCAGTTCAATAGGAGTAAGCATACAATTTCCCTTTAAAGCCATTTTCTCTGTTATTTCTGTCATCTCTTTTTTATATTTGTAACCTCCGCATACCATTATTATCTTCATTTCTATATATGTTCCTTTTTAGTCCAAAAATAATAGCGCCGCTCCATAATATGATTTTTTAACCTTTTATTTTGCGACGCTAACTCCTCAAACTTATTTTTTTAGTGAATATCCTAAAACTATAAAACTTATAATCATTTTATAAATTTCCAACAGCCTGTTTTATTTGATCCAATTCTTTCAATATACTGATTCTTTCTTAGATATGATAAAATCTTCCTGACATATCCATCACTCATATCTGATTCTCTAACCAAATCTTTGATTGTGTAATCAGGATTTTTCTTAAGAATCATATATATTTTTCTTTGAGAATCATTTAATTCTAAATTAGTGTTAAATGCGCTTTCATCATATTCATAAGTTTTTCGATTTAAAGGAATTGTCACATTAATATAATTATCCATTATTTCAAATGCCTGCTTTCCATAGTTGCTCACAATAAGTGGTATACCATGCCCGGTCTGCTCAACATATCCCAGCTGACCGAATATTTTTTGTAATTTAGTATTGATTGGTCTGCTTATTCCCCTAAAAAACTCGTCTTTTGATAAATCCTCAGGAAGTCCACCCGTAGAAATAATTTCTATTCTGTCAGAAAAAATATATACTGCCGGTGGATTCATTTTCTCCCATTTTGTATGCAGGCACGCATTTATCCATGCCTCACGAAAGCACAATATATTAAATAAACTCTCTTCCTGTCTTTGATGTGCTCCTATTTGTACACTTGTTTCATTGATTGATTCCATATAATTCAAAACCTGATCCATAGCAAGCAGCAAACATTTATATCCATACTCATTTCTTTTTACTACCTCGCTTTTATCCTCACCCCTAAAAGTCACAACCTTAATAGAAATATCATTTTTATCTGCAAGTAAATTTGCCATATAGTTATACTTGCCATTTTCCAGCTTTAATCCTGCATTTTCTTCAAAATGTTCATCATTTACTGACAATCCCTTTGTGGCATAAAGAGTTCTTAACTGGTTAAAAGTTAGTTTTTGCTGCAATGATTCGCTTTTTGAAATAATGTCAATCTCTGCTTTCTTAAACATAAGAGTCCTAAGCTGTTCCGGTGACAACTCTCTGTCTTCATCTGCAGAGCGCATATAATATTTCCCATATGCCGAATACGGTCCATCTGCCGCCTCAGCATATACTTTTATCACGTTCTTTTCTTCTAAAAGCTCTAAAGTAATCGTTGGAATAATTTGAGGTTTAAGGAAATTTGCAATTGCCTGAGATATCTCCCTAAGAGTCCTGTCTCCTATTTGTTGTCCAATTACCTCACCATTATCCCGAACTCCTAAATATAGAGTTCCGTAACCATTTTTATTTAGCATTGAACTTAAAGAAATAATACCCTCTCTTAATTCACCTGTTGTTTTCTTAAATTCTACATTCTCTGTTTCAGCACCTAAATTCATTGCACATCACCCTTCCTCAAATATGTGCTTATTATATCATATATTATTTTTATTTGCTACTTTATTTGCTACTTTATTTGCTACTTTATTTGCTACTTTATCCGCTACTCTATTACATCTAAAATATCTCCCTTCAAACATCAAAATAAACATAATTTTTTTATCTTACTTTATCCTGCAAAAAAAGATGCCACAGGTAATAAAGCTTCTCTAATGTGCGCCGCCGGGCAAATATTATATAAGCAAAAAAAAAATAACCGCCCATTGTCCTTCAACGACTGAGCGGTTATATTACAAATAATCATCATGAGGGCTAACCGTCTATCGGCGGCACCTTTTATATCTTCATATTATCATCTGATAAGTATTCCATCAAATATATTTTTTACTCTATAAATTATAATTTGCATAATTCGACGCAAGATGTAACATAATCAAATAGCTGTAAGCATCAAAAAATACAACTTAATTAAAATTCCTCTGCGAGATTAAATACAAGCTTATCAACGTAACAACTTCCTTTCTTCTCAACCAGCTGTACTTTATACTCACCGGCATAAAGAAGTACTTTATGACAGGTTGTCTCAGTAAATGTGCTCCAGCTGCCAGTTTGATCTACTGTAAACTGTGCCATTGTTTCACCATCTTTATACAGATATTGCACTGCCTGTCCGGCATACTTCTTTGATGCGAAGAGACTTATGTCATAGAAACCATCCCTTGCGACCGTGAAAGTGTACTCCATAATATCATTCTTGTCAAATCCTGCTGCTACAGGCGTATCATTGCCGGCTATATTCTTTACAATAACATTGGCGTCATTCGTATAATCTTCAGCCTGAATCGTTGATACTGAGCAGTATATTCTCGGTAAATTCAGTGTTATTTCCATACCGCAGGTCGTACAATGTGTTCTCATTATTCCCTCTCTAGAAGTTGTAGCCTCCTGCGCCACCATCCATTCTCCTGCAATATGCTCTGACGTGTCACATGGAACAAATGGCATAAATACCAGCTTATCAACATAGCAGTGTCCGGTTTTTGCAACAAGCTCAATATTGTGAACTCCGGCCTCAAGATATATCCTCGGTCCCGCATTCTCACAAAACGTATTCAGACTGCCAGTAGATACTGCAATAAATTTTGCAATGATTTTGCCATTTTCTACAAGATTAAATACTGAATTTCCGACATATTTTCTTGATGCGATAAGTCCGGTATCATAATAACCAGCATATTCAACTGTGAACGTAAACTCTAAGCTTTCATTCTTATCATAACCTGAGACTATACGAGTATCTGCTCCCTTCACTTTCTTTGATACTACATCAGCAGTATTTAAATAATCCTCAGTCTCAACAACTATTTTACATCCTGCAGAAAATGGAGTCTCTTCCCTCATCGTGCTGTTACAGTAAATACACTGTCCTACGCGTACATATTCTCCCGAACTGCCTTCTTTATTAACAGTTCTCCACTCATATGTATGTCCAAAGGTTGGGGAATCATAGTCTTTACCTGTTACATTATAATGTATATGGGCTTTTTCAGGCAGATTGCCATTGTAATTTACCTCTATTTTCTCCCATCTGTCTTTATCTCCACGATAAAAAACATTTTCTATGGAATTACTTCCATAAAATGCATAAAATTGCATTGTCTCTATACTTCCAGGAAGCACAATGTTTGTAAGACTACTACAGCCGCTAAATGTAAAATAAGATATTTCAGTTATACCATCTGGTACTACTATGTCTGTAAGACTGCTGCAGTCACTAAATGCATAATCACCTATATATGTTACACTATCAGGTATTACTATGTCTGTAAGACTGCTGCAGTTTCTGAATGTACTTTGCTCTATATTGGTTATACCATCCGGGAGTGTTACACTTGTAAGACTGCTGCAATAACAAAAAGCACTGTAATCTATACTTGTTACACTATCAGGAATTTCAACATGTGTAAGACCGCTGCAGTTTTCAAAGGCACTGCTCTCTATACTTGTAACGTTATCCGGAATAGTAATCTCCGTAAGTCCGCTGCAATATTCAAAGGCATTCGGACCTATATTGGTAACACTGTCCGGAATCTCAACATTTGTAAGACTTTTGCAGTTATATAAAAAACTATAACCTAAGCTTGTTATAGTATTTGGAATTGTGATGCTTTTCATATTAATACATCCATAAAAAACCACTTTCCCAAGACTGGTTACGCTGTCCGGAATCTCAATACTGGAAAGATTTTTACAATTCATAAAGGCCCAGCTGCCTATACTTGTTACACTATCCGGAATTTCAACGTTTATAAGACCACTGCCTTTAAACGCATTTTCACCTATAGCTGTTACGCCATACGGAATCACCAGATTGCTACTGTTGCCTGTATATCCATTAATCTCCACTTCGTTGCCGTCAACAGTATATGATAATCCTAAATTTGCAAGCTCAGTAAGCAGTGCTTCATCAGCCGCTTTCACTTTAATTCCTCCTGATAATAAACAGGAAAGTATAAGCATAACTGATAAAGCTGCCAAAATAATTGTTCGTTTTTTGATACACTTTGAATTACATTCAAGCATGTCTTTTTTCTCCTTCCCCTAACTTCATTTCGGCATAAAAACACTTAAACATTGTGGGATACTTTTTTAATTTGTTTTTTAATATTTAGTCCTCTTCCTTTAACTTCTTCTCCTGTACTGCCTGGATGTCAGGGAACGCAGAAAGCATAGGCTTTACAGCCTTGTTGTGAAGATTTCTGTCAACATAGTTCTTTGTCAGCTTAATTACAAGTCCTGAAAGCGACAACACGCCGATTAAGTTCGGAATCATCATGAAACCATTGAAGGTATCTGAAATATCCCATGCAAGCGAAGAGGTAAGCACTGCACCGAACATAATCATAATGATGTGAAGAATCTTGAATATAATTGTGCTCTTTGTGCCGAATAAATACTCCCATGCCTTTGCGCCGTAATGTGACCAGCCAAGTACTGTTGTAAATGCGAATAAAAACATTGCTATGGCGATGAACTTTGAACCGATGTGTCCCCATGAGAAGACGCTGTCAAATGCTGCACCTACGAGAACTGCATCAGATGATGCCGCAATCTCACCTGTAGCCAGATTGTAAACGCCTGATGTAAGAATAACCAGGGCTGTCATTGTACATACAATCATAGTGTCTGCGAACACCTCGAAGATACCCCACATACCCTGCTGTACCGGCTCGATAACATTTGAATTTGAATGAACCATAACTGATGAACCAAGACCTGCCTCATTTGAGAACACGCCCCTCTTGAAGCCCTGGGTCATAACCTTGCTTACTACAAAGCCAACGCCTCCTCCAAGTGCTGAAATTGGGCTGAAGGCGTTAACGAATATAGCCTTGAATGCCGGTAATATATGTGCATAATTAGAACCAATGATAATAAGTGAACCGAGCACAAACGCAACTACCATGAACGGAACCACCTTCTCGGCAAAGCCTGCGATACGCTTTAAGCCGCCGAGGATAATAAGTCCTGCTAAAATCATGATAATAACGCCGATAATGATGCTGTAAAGTGTAACTGTATTGTCGCCTGATTCAAAAACGGTAATATCTGAAAGAGCCTTGATATCAAATGCCTCTGATATATTTGCAACTATCTTATTTACCTGGCTCATGCAGCCGATACCGAAGGATGCAAGAACAGCAAAAACCGAAAACAGCACTGCAAGAACCTTTGCAACTCCCTTGCAGCCCTTTTTGTTTCCCAGACCATCTCTTATATAATACATGGCGCCGCCTGACCATTCGCCCTCAGAATTTCTGCGGCGGTAGTAGATACCAAGTATATTTTCAGAATAGTTTGTCATCATTCCGAAAAATGCAGCAATCCACATCCAGAATACTGCTCCGGCACCGCCGATGCAGATAGCGGCTGCAACGCCGGCAATATTACCTGTACCGATTGTCGCTGCAAGCGCCGTACAAAGTGCCTGGAATGGCGAAATCGCCTTTTCCTTTGTATGTCCTATTACCTTCTTATGAAAAAGGCTGCCGATTGTATTGCGCCACCAGTGCTTAAGGTGTGACACCTGAAAAAACCTTGTGCAGCAGGTAAGAATAATACCTGAACCGATAAGCAGCCATACACCTATCTTCGTCCAGATAAAAGTGTTGATGACATCATTTACTGATGTCAGCTGTTCAAAAAATGACATAATAACTCCTCCTGTGTAAATTGATACGCTCCGGCCGCCGCTGGCGACCATATGTGTTCTTGCCATCGCCGGCACCATGTAAGCTACAGGCGGCGGCCATGTAATAATAAAAAAATGAGAACCTCCGCAAAGGTTCTCAAAACAAAAGTAAAATACAAATATATGCTTTGTATCCGTCCTTTTGCCTGAGAGATTGACCGGCAGCATCGCCGGCTTTGCACCTTCGGCACCCGCAAAATCATGCGGACTTCTCCGGATAGCCATCCATATACAGTCCTCACCCCTTCGGGCACCTGAGAGTGTTACTCCTTCGGTCGCAAAATGCATTTCCTGTATATATCTTCTGGCTTTTCTTCGTTTTTTAGAATAACATGCTTTTTTTACTGTGTCAACCACCGCCGCCAATTAGCTGCCGCCTAATCCGCCGCAGACTTCCAAGGCACAACAATTCCGCAGACAATCAGCAGCCCCTAATCCATCACAGGCTTTTATCTCAGCCTAAACTGCAACTCCCGCTTAATGCAGATATATTTTTATACTCACCATCTGCTTAAAGCGGGAGTCTTCTCTAATAAGATAAACAGCTAAGTCAAATCCGACCGACTTTTCTTACCACAAGGAAAAGAAATATCCTGCAAGCGGCGACATAATAATCATTATAACCGAGAATGTGAACGAACCTATAGATATAAGTGTTGCCCTCTGCCATGAAGGGAACATATCCTGAAGCCTTGCGTCGGTTCTTACCTGCAAGGCATCATCTGCTATTGCGGAAATAAATCCGCCTGCTGTCATTATTAATGCAATGCCGCTGTGCTCAAGTATAACTCCGCAAAGCACGCCTAATGTACACACTGTAAATACCGCATAATACCTTGCCTTCTTTGCCTTAAGAATCAGTCTTGCGCCGATTATTCCGCCCATCTCCATTACAAAAAGCGCAACGCCAAGACCTCTGTTTGATATTCCTGCCTCCATAAGCTTCGACTGCAGGAAAAACAGCAAAAGGATATCAACCGCACCCACAAAGGAATTTGCAAACATAAGCAAGGTTGCTTTTACGTTCTTCCCCATAAACCTGAAGCTTTCAGTAAAATATTCTGATACTTTTCTTACTGTTGCAGTTTTTATACCAAGAGGCTGTGAGGTTTCATCTGCCACGTTTTCTGCATGATTATCGCCTGCTGCCGCCGCATTAAGAGTCGGCAAGGCTTCATCTGCCACGCACCTTACTTCCTTTAGTCTAAGCAGCACTGCAATTGTAATAAGGTGATTAATCACGCTGATTATGTACGCCGGTCTGTAGCCTATTGCAAGCGCCACGCCTGCGCAAAGCGTCGATATACCGGTCCCGATGCGGTATATGATTGTCTGGTTTGACGAATATCCTTCATATTTATCTTCCATGTGAACGCTTTTTAACGAATCGTAGGCAAGCGCATCCCCCGAGCCGGATGCAAAATTATAACTCAGCGCCAGAAATACAAACGAGATACACACTCCCGCAAAACCATTTGTAAATGCCATAATAACGCAGCCTATTGTGCTCATAACATTGCTTATAATCAGCGTTCTTTTTCTGCCGAAAATATCCGCAAGCGCACCGGATGGTATCTCAAATATAAGGCTGGTAATGTGGAATATTGTTTCGGCTATGCCTATCTGCACAAGTGAAAAGCCTCTGAAGGCAAGTATTGCCACCCATGCTCCTGTAATTGAAAGATTGCCAAGCACCTGCGCTATATAGAGCGTTCTTATTTGTTTCTTAATATTTAACATAAAAAATCTCCTTTATCCAAGTTTAATACTGTGCCCAATGCACCGATAAATAACCTGATAAGGAGATAATGCGTTTGTATTTTAGGAAATTCATAACAAATCCACTTAAAAATAGGCGCACTATCCCCTTAGAGAAGATAAATACAACCTTTTACAAGTAATAGATTTGTCATTTTCCAAGACATAGTATAACCTCTTTTGAATTCAATAGTCATTTCTCTACAACAAGCCAATTATTCTGACTCAATGTTTTGGAAACAAGTTTAATCCTTATGTGAGCTCCATTGTAATACCTAATGCTTTTGCAGCTTCCACTTATTGTAAGGCTCACCCTTGATTCTATAATATCATAATCTGTGTATTAGTCAATAGTGCGCTTTGAATTAAACACAATACTTTGTTCCTCGTCCCTTTCCGGTAGCTTTTACATATCCATCAGCGACCATTTTTTTAATATAGAAACCGTCTTAGTTTTTCCAAATCCTAAAGCCTGCGCTATTTGCGAACTTGACATACTTTTGCCTTTTAGAAGATTGAAAACATCTTTCTCATCCTCATTTAATTCTGAATGAAGTTTAAAAATTGGTAAAGTTGTTGTTATCACATTTTCTGTTATCCTAAAAACAGGTTTTATGTCGCTGTTTACGTATGCATCTTTTATTCTTGGAACTCCTGTACCAAACCGCTCTATAATATGCAGTCTAAAAAATATATTTCCTATAATAGGGTTTCTCAATATAGATATCCCACCTCTTAAATAATCCTCATAAGAAATTCCTTTTGGCAATCCACCCGGCGAATCAACCGTATTTTTTTACGTTCGTTTTTGCGTTCGTTTTTTATTCGTTTATAAATTTTACGTTCATTTTTATTCGTTTATATATTATTTTTTTCTTTCAACAGGCAAATTAAAAACGCTATGCAAATAGTTTTAACTACACACATAGCGCTTTTCATTGTTATTAATTCAATTCTTAATTACCGGCTCTTAGTCATCACCAAGATCGAATGCATCATGTACGGCTCTCATGGCTCTTGTAACGTCATTCTCGTCGATAAGAACTGTTACTCTGATCTCTGATGTTGAAATCATCTTGATATTAACTCTTGCATTGTAAAGTGCCTCGAACATCTTTGCGGCAACGCCTGCATTTGTTGCCATGCCGGCACCGATGATTGATACCTTTGCAACGTCATCCTCATATTCAACATGTCCGCCGTAGTTGTCTGTGTATTCCTTCACTGTATCAAGCGTGTCATGAAGATTTGTTGAAGCAACGGTAAACGAAATGTCCTTTGTGCCGTCACGTCCTACTGACTGTAAAATCATATCGATATTAATGTTCTTCTTTGCAAGGTAATTGAACAGCTTAAAGGCTGTACCCGGCTCATCCTTTACTCCTATTACAGAAACTCTGGATGTATTCTTATCGGCTGCAACGCCGCTTACTATCATTCTTTCCATCTTTGTATCCTCCTTAACAACAGTTCCTTCTGCGTAATTCAAACTTGAACGTACAACAAGCTGTACATTATATCTCTTTGCCATCTCTACTGAGCGGTTGTGAAGCACCTTTGCGCCCCATGTAGCGAACTCAAGCATCTCATCATATGTTACCTCTGACATCTTCTTTGCATTCGGTACTATACGAGGGTCTGCTGTGTAAACGCCTTCAACGTCAGTAAATATTTCGCATGCGTCTGCGTGAAGCGCTGCCGCAAGCGCAACTGCCGTTGTGTCTGAACCGCCTCTTCCGAGCGTCGTATAATCATCATACTTATTTATGCCCTGGAAGCCCGTAACGATAACAATCTTTCTGTTGTCCAGCTCGTGGCGGATTCTTTCAGTATCAATTCTTTTAAGTCTGGCATTTGTATATGCTGATGAGGTATGCATTGCAACCTGAAATGCATTAAGCGATACTGCCGGTACGCCAAGCGACGCCATTGCCATTGCCATATATGCAACTGACATCTGCTCACCTGTTACAAGAAGCATATCAAGCTCTCTTTTTGGAGCGTTCGGATTGATTTCAGCAGCCTGCTTTAACAATCCGTCTGTAGTCTTTCCCATCGCAGAAAGAACTACAACTACATCATTTCCTTTGTTATATTCTTCAATACATCTTCTGGCAACATTAAAGATTCTGTCTTTATCTGCCACAGAACTTCCGCCGAATTTCTTAACAATAAGCATTCTTTAAGTTCCTCCTATTCTTCTATACGTATCATGTTGATGATGCCATCAACCTTTGCTGCTGCAGCCTTGTACTCTGCTTCGCTCATAACAGGAGTTATTATAGCAAATTCTTCGAGTCCGTCAATAGTAATATACTCTGCATCACCAAATGCAGCCTCAACTTCCGCCTTTTTATCCTCTGCCACTCCCGAAATTCTTACAAAGAACTTCTTTGTGTCCTCTGAAATGTCCGAAAGCGCAAGCTTTTCAGCCTTCCACGGCTTCATCATATTGTTATTAAGGTTCTTTGCTGCTTCAATAACATCAGCAACAACTGCGCTTGCTGTCGGAAGACTTCCTGCGCCTCTTCCATAGAACATTACCTGGTCTACGACATTACCCTTAACAAGGATTCCGTTGAATACGTCATTTACCGCAAAAAGCGCATGGTTTTCATTTATCATAACCGGTGCAACAAGTGCAAAATATTTGCCGTCCTTCTTCTTGCTCGTACCAAAGAGCTTAATTGAGCGTCCGAGCTTTGCGGCATATTTAAAATCCACCGCAGAAATATTTGTGATGCCCTCTGTGTGAATATCTTCAAAATCCACCATGCTGCCGTATGCAAGTGATGAAAGAATTGCAATCTTTCGGCACGCATCAAAACCCTCTATATCAGCCGCAGGATTTCTCTCTGCGTATCCGTTTGCCTGTGCCTGCTTCAATACATCATCAAATTCAGCGCCCTCTTTAGCCATCTTTGTGAGAATATAATTTGTGGTTCCGTTGAGGATACCCGTAATCTCATATATTTCGTCAGACGTCAGGCACTGGTTTAACGGACGGATAATCGGAATACCGCCGCCTACGCTTGCCTCAAATAAGAAGTTAATATTCTTTTCCTGCGCAATCTCAAGAAGCTCTGTGCCGTGCTTTGCAACAAGCTCTTTGTTTGATGTCGCAACGCTCTTTCCCGCAAGCAGCGCTCTCTTTACAAAATCATACGCCGGCTTAACGCCGCCCATTGTTTCAACCACAATCTTTACATCCGGGTCGTTTAAAATAATATCAACATCATGAACAACCTTCTCTTCTATAGGATCACCCGGAAAACTTCTTAAATCAAGAACATACTTAACGTTAAGCTCTTCGCCAACCTTCTTTGCAATGCTCTCTCCATTAATATCAATTACCTTTACTACGCCTGAGCCAATTGTTCCATAGCCCATTACTGCAATATTTATCATACTGTTCACTCCCTGGCTAATATTCTAAGATCATGTATTCCCTCTAACGCCTCAATATCCGAAACCATATCCGCTACGTCACCGGTCTGCGGCAGCACCTCAATGCTTAATGTCAGTGTTGCAACTCCATTTACCGGAATCGTCTGATGGATTGTAAGTATATTTGCCGTATAGTCGGCAATCCTCTTAAGCACAACCGATAATAGTCCCGGCACATCATCCATCTGGAGCACAAATGTGACATTCTTTCCACGGACATTGTCCTTGAACTGAAAGATATCATCCTTATACTTGTAAAATGAACTTCTGCTGATTCCAACCTTGTCAGTTGCCTCCTGAATAGTCATGTTTTTATATATATCCAGCAGATGCTTTGCCTCAACAACCTTTAAAAGCACCTCCGGCACAGCCTTCTCTTTTACAACATAGTACTTATTTTCTTCCAATGTCACACCTCCTGCCCTGCATATGTTCGCGCGTCATGTACACATGTCTACACTGCAAAGATATTAACATAATAAAAATAAGATTGCAAGAGTTTTTTTCTTAAAATGAACATTAATACTCCATTGACAGCAAAATGTCGTAACTTTAATATATTAATATAATATCTGCGGAATAGTGATTTTTATATTCCATGATTTTTATTTAAATACAATTTCAGATAGGAGAAAGATATGAAAAAACGAATCATTTTAGCTATTATCACACTCACGCTTATCGCAGCACTTATTGCAGTATTACCAATGCTCAAATCAAAGGCACCGTCCGGCGAAGGTACTTCGGCTGATACCAATGACAGGCTTGAATACTGGTCAGAAGATTCTGCAGTTATGAAATCCATTATTACATACGTGGCTTCTGCAACAGATAAAAATTCCGACGGTTTTGTTGCACCGGAGGATAGAATTGCCGTCTTTGATTTTGACGGAACACTGTATGGCGAGCTGTTCCCTACATACTTTGATACATGTCTTTTTATACACCGCGCCCTGCATGACAAGAGTTTTAATGCTCCTGAGGATATAAAGGAATATGCACAGGAATTGGAGGATGCGCTCTACAATTATCTGCCTGAGCCTGATTCGGACAAGTCTACTGCACAATGCGCCGCAGAGCTTTTCAAGGGCATGACATTAGATGAATACAGGGAATATGTAGATGATTTTATGAAAACGCCTGCCTATGGCTTTGAAAACATGACCTACGGCGAGGGCTTCTATCTGCCGATGGTTGAGCTTGTACGCTATCTTTCAGAGCATGATTTTACCGTATTTATAAGCAGCGGCTCAGAGCGTACAATGGTTCGCCGGCTCATAAGCGGCACCCTTGATAAATGGATTCCTTCCTATCAGGTAATCGGAAGTACATTTTCACTTGAAGCAACCGGTCAGGGTGACAAAGCAGGTAAAAGCTACAGCTACAGTGCCGACGATGAAGTGCTCATGGAAGGCAATCTTGTGATTAAAAACCAAAAGGCCAACAAGGTCTTCTCAATCGTTGATGAAATAGGAAAAGTGCCTGTGCTTGTATTCGGAAACAGCTCAGGCGACCTTGCAATGGCGCAGTATGCCCTCCAAAACGGCGGTAAAGCCTATATGCTGCTTTGCGATGACACCGCCCGCGATTACGGCGATACCGGGAAGGCGGCCTCCTTTGCAGAGGATTGTGCTAAGCTTGGCATGGAAACAATATCAATGAAAGATGACTTTGAAACCATTTATAAAAAGGATGCCGTAAAGGCTGAGGCTGAAGATGCTGAAGAATTGAAGCCGGCAGCATAATTAAAGCATAATCAGTTAAACAACAGCAATGGTCCGGAATAAATTACTCCGGACCATTGCTGTTGTCTCTATATCCTTAATTACTTTCTTACTACGCTTATTCTTTCTTTGATATGATTTCCCTCTACAATCTCATCTACCATTGCGATTGCATAGTCTGCATAACTGATAATACTTTCTCCCTTGTCGTTTAAGGTTAATTCTTCACCTGCAAGGATGTACTCTCCTGTTCTTTCTCCATCTGCCTGGAAATCTCCTGCCGGACTAATATATGTCCAATTAACATCATCTCTGCCTCGAAGTTCTTCTAATGCCTTAGCCATTGCCGCAGCCAATGGTTTGAAAATATCAGGAAAATCAGGTCCGTCTGCAACACATAAGGTATGCTCTGGATTTACATAAAGGCTTCCAGCTCCGCCAACCACCAAAAGTCTTGTTTCTTTACCTGAAAGTATATCACATAAATGCTTTAATGATGTGCTGTGCTGCGCAAGAGCATCTTCTGTCCATGCACCAAATGCATCTACTACAACATCAAACTGCTCTAAATCTTCTGTGGTAAGAGCAAATAAATCTTTCTTTATTACATTCTCAGCGACTGTATTGTTCTCACCTCTTACAATTGCCGTAACATCCAAACCTCTCTCTACAGCTTCCTTAACTATTAATATTCCTGCTTTTCCGTTTGCACAAACAACTGCTACCTTCATAATAAACCTCCTTGTTTTTTATAAATAATCTGTATTATTGTTGTAACTACAATCGTTACATCTGATGATATAAATATACCATGTATTAGATGTAATGTCAATGGTTACATCAGCTTTTTTATAATTTTTTTTCAAAGTCTGCTTTCATATCTGCAAGCGTTATTGAAGCAAGCTCTCTTTCCATTGCGTTCTGGACTCTGAGAAGCTTATCATCTAATACGGCATGAATATTTTTTCCTACCGGGCAGTTCTGATTCGGATTTTCATGAAAATGAAATAATGTGTTTTCTTCTACGCAATCCACCGCACGATATACATCAAGGAATGTGATTTCATCTAACGGCTTTGCAATCTGTGCTCCACCCGGTCCGCGCTTCACCTCAATTAAACCTGCGTCCTTTAACTGTGATAAGAGCTTTCTGATGATAACCGGATTAACATTGATGCTCGACGCAAGAAAATCACTTGTTATCTTGTAGTCCTCCTTAAATACCTCCATACACGAAAGCATATGAATGGCTATTGTAAATCTGCTTGAAATCTGCATGCTTTTGTCCTTTCTTTTTTCATAAAAAATATAATATCACTGTTATGCCCTGGTATCACACAGGCAAAACACATACTGCTTTCAATAATTCAAAAAATATTTTTATAATTATATCATGATACCTTAAAGCAACTCTTCATATAAATGCAAATCATAATCTTTAAATACATTAAATATAACTCTGTCGAAAGCCTCGCTGTGTTCTTTTAAAAAATCTGTCACGGCATCCACCGCAATCCTTGCCGCTTCATCATTTGGGAAATGAAACTCTCCTGTGCTTATACAGCAGAATGCCACTGAGCGGATATTATTTTCCACACAGCATTTTAAGACATTTTCATAGCAATTGCGAAGGTCCTGCCTCAAAGAATCATTTAATCTGTAACCCACTATAGGGCCGACTGTGTGAATAACATACTGTGCAGGAAGATTATATCCCTTTGTAAGCATTGCCTGTCCTGTCGGCTCCTCATAATGCGCACCAAAACGCGCACGCCTTATATTCATCAGATGACTGCACTCC
Source organism: Lachnospiraceae bacterium (assembly GCA_017442865.1). GTDB lineage: Bacteria > Bacillota > Clostridia > Lachnospirales > Lachnospiraceae > JAFRXK01. The sequence continues at coordinate 24,274 of JAFRXK010000085.1, forward strand.
TCACGAAGCTCAACTCCAGCAGCGCTGTGAATTGCATTGTCAATACAGCGGTGGCACGGTATAAAGCAGCCTAACATCTGCGAGTTTGCCGCATTTACAATTGCGCCAACCTCAAGTCTTGTAATATCACCCTGCCAGATTGATATTTTATCCGCAAACGGTACGCTGCTATTATACTGCATACCCACAGTCGGTATATCCTCCAGGGCTACCACTCCCTTAAGCCTTGCCTCCTCTGTTAAAAATTCGTCCTGTATTTTAAGTACATTTTCATCCATCGCCTTCGGCATACGAATATTCATAAGCGAGCGTAATGTCATTCTCTTTTCTTCATAATTGTCACTGGTCTGCAAATCTTTGTATCTTGCTGAATCCTCCTTGAATTTCTCCAGAAGGAAATCCAGTCGCCTTTCCTGCTCTATATTTTTCATTGTCTGCTGCCATCCCTTCAATACACTATCGTTGCACATAAAAATTTAAAAACTCATTCATCAACGCGTTTTCCGTCATTGATACTCTTTGCTATGTCTTCAATACTTTTTGCAATATCTTCGTTTATGCCTACTGCACGTTTTCCTAAACTTTCAGGCACAACTGCTTCCTCAAGGTTCATACGTACCATCACCCAGTTTTCATGCTCTCTCATCATTTTTTCAAACGGAAAACGAATAATGATAGGAGTGTTAAATCCAACTCCCAGCTCCAAAAGCACAACATTATCATTTTTATGCTCCTTTAAAAATGCTGCATAATGCCTTGCTGCCTCATGCCAGTGTTCTTCTTCTACGAAATACCGGTCACTTCTTAAATGCATTGCCATGCTGCCGCCGCACACAGGACATTTCGGAACCATGTATGACGGTATAAGGCAATCCTTTCTCGCCTGATTCATCTGTTTAAATATATCTATGGCATCATAAACCTTGTCATGGCAGCCTTTTTCACACTGAATTTCTCCGTAATCGCCCTGAGTCGCAAAAATGTCCTCATCGGCAAAGCCTGCCTTCCAGAACTGATGGTCAACGTTTGTGGTTAAAACAAAATGCGGCTTGTCTTTTACAAGCTTATAAAGCGCTTCATAAAGAGGAAATGCTTCCGGCTCGATTCTGTTAACATACGCATGCTTTGACCAATAGCCCCACTTTGCCTCTTCTGTAGGGAACGGATAAAATCCTGAACTGTACATATCCCTCATGTATTCTGAACCGTATTTTTCTATAAACTCCGCAAAATTATCGGTAAATCGCTTGCCGCCGTAATTGAGTCCCGCTGCAGTAGAAAGGCCTGCTCCGGCACCGATTATAATTGCATCTGCATCTCTTATAAACCCGGCTGCTTCCTTTATCTGCTCATCATACGGTTCATTCTGAAATACATAATCCCTCGCAGGCATACCGCTTAAAAATTGTGTAAAATCAACTCTACCCTTTGGCAATACTACTTTCTTTATCATATATTCCGCCCTTCTTTCATATCTATTTTTCTTTTAATTGCAAAACTACCTATTCCTTTCTACTGCTCCCACAGGACAGACTTCCATGCAGTTGCCACAGTGCAGGCAATGCATCTGGTCAATGACCAGTGGTACATCTGACGTATCAATGCATTTCTGCGGACAAACTGAATAACACATCTGACACCCGATACAACGGTCCGTTATAACATATCCGACTGCATTAGCTTGTTTTTCTTCTTCACCTAACACAAAGCCCTCTCTTGTAATAGGCTTTGTGGAAAGGTCAAAGAATTCGCCCTGCCCCTCATACACTCTGAATACTTTAAGTGCGCTTCTTGTCTCAGGTTCAGGATAAATCTCTGCCATATAAGGATTTTCCCTAAATATCTCATCAAGCTTTTCTTTGCCGATACACTCTACTTTTCCTCTGATTGATATTGCTTTTTTATTCATTGTGCCGGTTCCTCCGCACATACCGCTGATTGCCACAAATGGCTTCTCGACAAGCTGGCTGTAGAATGCTTTGCCCTTGGCAGTTAGAAAATACACGCTGTTATCATCAGCAAGCATTATATCGATAACTCTGGCAACCGGAAGCCCATCGCTGTCGACCGTTGCAATCACTGTGGAATGTATCTCTTCTTTTAATATTTTCAAATAGTCCTTTGTCTCCATATGCAGCACCTCACTTTTAAAATATAATTGTAACTCAAAATGTAATTGTAACTTTATTTGTTACATCTAATTTAACATCCCTTGGTTGTAATGTCAATAGTTACATCAATTTTAATTTGTACACTATTTGATGTGTATCCGCAGGAAATAACGGGCGGGGCAAAATCAGTG
>JAFRXK010000001.1 GCA_017442865.1 Lachnospiraceae bacterium
TCCAGAGTACAGGTTCATTTGCAACCTTCCAGACATTCTCAAGCGCGCCTGTATACATTGGAGCAGGAAACCACACAATAAAGCTTGAGGCAGCCGGTGCGGCAGGCTATGCAATCAACTGGATAGAGCTTAAGGGTAATGTACAGTAAAATACAAGATATGCCATTTAACAGGTATCATAATGACAAAAGTATAAAATAAAACAACCCCTCTGTCGGTTTGATATGATCAAGTTTCGGGCAGAGGGGTTTAATATAGCTCTAAACTTTACCGGCGGGTAAAGCTTAGAGCTGATTTTATGATTTACAAATATAAAGATTGATAAATATAAAGCTTCTGTTTAAGTCAGAGCGTTGAATAAATGTATTATCTTGAAATGCCCATCAAAAGCTCTTCAAGCCACATATCAACGGTATAGGTGTTATTATCAAATAATTTGACAATTACTCCGTATGGATTAGTTTCGTTGGCGACTGCATTTGCCTCGTCGGTATCTACATGCATGGCGAGCCGGAAATTCTTGTTGACGCGGACAACCACATCAGCATAAATCAGTGCACGCTCAAAGCTTTTTGTTATGACACAGACCACATCATTGTCCTTGACATTGTATCTGATGGCTTCACTTGGCGTCATGTGGATATGCCTTTTTGCAACGATAACCCCTTTGTCAATTTTAAGACTTGCATTTGGAGAGATAAGAGTGCAGCCCGGAGTATCTGCAATATCGCCTGATTGTCTGATGACACCGCGAATGCCAAGCTTGCGTGCGTCTGTAAGCGAAATCTCAACCTGTGTCTCCTTACGGTAAGGTCCCAGAATAGCAACATTTTCATAAGTGCCCTTAGGACCTGCTATTGTAAGACGCTCGGCACATACAAACTGACCCGGCTGGCTGAGCTCCTTTACAAAAGTCATCTCGGCGTCCTCGCCGAAAAGCAGCTTAAAATCCTTCTCTGATAAATGAATATGTCTGGCTGATGTTTCTATGGGAATCTTGTTGTACATTTTAATATTCACTCCATAATTACTAAGATTATTATCTGTAGATATATTAGCAAAAATAAAAAAAAAATCAATACGATTATCGAAAAGATAAGATAAAAAGGTTTTTACCATATTGACTTTATTTTTGAATTGTTGTACTCTAAACGTGAAGGAACTTAAACGTTTAATTTCATCAAAAATAAAGCTTTATAATTAATGTAACGGGGATTTTTTTAAACAATTAAGGAGGAGATTTTTTATGAGAAAAACAACATTTTCTCGAGGTGTGGCATTATTAATGTCAGTAATTATGGTATTATCCATGTTTTTAGCAAACAGTACAATTTCTGCGAAAGCTGCAGGAACAGTTACATTCAAAAACGGCAATGAGATTATTGAAACTGTTGCAGCAGGCTCGAACAACAGAGTGACTCCGATAGCAGCACCTGAACAGGATGGACTGTTATTTGCAGGGTGGTTTACAAGCAATGTAGGTGTAATCAGTGATGTTGCTGCTGCTAAAAATTCAGCGTTCAATTTTTCAACGGCAATTAATTCAGACAGAACGTTATACGCAGGATGGATAAATGTCGGAACCGGTGCAAACAGCCATTTTTATCTGCAGGGCGTTCAGTACAGAGCTGTTACTGCAAATTATACTGCAGGTATTAGATTTATTACCAGAATAGATGATGTTATTGTTTCTAGTCTTATGACGCTTAATGCTGCAAATTCTGATATCAGACCTAAGAGCAGCAGCCAGAAGGGAATCGGATATGGAACAGTGCTTACATACGCAGACAGACTTGCTTATGGCGACAAGCTTACAAAGAATGAGAACGCAACATCAATTGCAAGAGGCAATGTTGTTGTTCCTGCAGCGAAAACATTTGCACAGGGAAGCAATTATCGTACATACACAGCATTTGTAGTTAATATTCCATCAAATTATTATTCACAGCACATTGCGGCAAGACCATATATTACATATGCTGATGCTAATGGCAACACACAGACATATTATTATACAGAGACTTCTGGAACAACACATAAGCTTGGCGGAGCATACTACATTAATTATAACGAAGCAGTTAATAATGCAACTAATGATGACGCTATAGTTGAAAGAGAGAATCCGGGTTATTCACTTGACGGAGACATACCTCAGATAAGACCTGATATCGCTCCAAATGCTGAGAAGATGTACTTCCAGCTTAATAATATGACAAATGGCGCTTACTCAGACAGCCAGATTTACTGGCTCATTCTTGGTAGAAATGCAGCCGGAGATTTCTGCAGCGTAGATTTGAATGGCAATCTTGTTCCGTTGACGACAGGTATGAATACTATTCAGATGCCTGATAGAATGTGTGCAAACCTTTGTCATACATTAGCAGAAAAAGATTATATTTATGTGCCGGATATCATTTCCGGACGTATGTATATAAGCTATGGTTCACCGGTTTATATTACGGTTAATATTGATGCAAACGGTCTGATTGGATATGCGGGACCAGATTTGAACAATACATCCGATCCTAACCAGAATGTATACTTTGAATTCCTTGAATTCACCATTAAGAACAAAGAATACTGGGGCAACACAACAAGAGTTGACTTCTTCAGCTTCCCTATAGTAACAAGACTTATCGGTGAGGGCGGATATGATAATTATCCGGGTGATATCAATGTTTACGACAGAACCGTTGGTGATATCGGTACAAGAGATCAGATATTTGCAGCATACAGATCAGAAGTAACAAATGAATTTGCTTCGCTTGTTGATGATATGAGAATTATGGCTCCATGTAAGACTACCTTCAATGAGGGCAAGCAGTATGGCAACTATTATGACACATACATTAATCAGTTCTGGAACAAGTATGCAAGTGAAACACTTGTATTCAGCTGTGATGCGGGAACCTTCAGAGGTCACACAACCGGAGATGCGATGATATTTACAAAGGATGGCGACAACAATACTTATACAATTTACAAGCCGACCACACAGCATGTATTAGAGGGCAAGGGTAACTTCGACAGAGGTAATTCGACAGAGCTCGTTATTGAAGCACAGATGTGTGCAGCATTTAACAGAGGTGTTGCTATGCAGCCTGAGAAGTGGGCAGATAATACAGCTTATTATCAGACAGCACCGAGCAACTCATATGCAGGCTTCTTCCACAGACATTCATACGGCGGACTTGCATACGGTTTCTGTTATGATGATGTATTCAACAACAGCACACTGCTTCATTATACAAATCCGACAGGTCTTATAATTGACCTTAAGTGGTAATTATTAATTACTAAGCAGTCTGCTTAGGCATAAAAAATGATATTTGCAGGGGCGATGTATAAATATAATGCATTGCCTCTGTTTTTTTAGAAAAATGCAAATTTTTTTTCTTGAATAATAAATAAATAACGTATATAATAGTAGGAACGCAACAAAAAACAAATGCGGATTATCTTTTACGATATTCTTAAGATATCCGCATGATTTTTGTTAATAGAAGATAAAGGAGTCAGAGCGATGAAAGATGTTGTAGAAATCAGATGGCATGGCCGTGGCGGTCAGGGTGCAAAGACAGCAGCTTTATTATTGGCAGATGTTGCATTCCAGACGGGAAAGCATGTTCAGGGCTTCCCTGAGTACGGTCCTGAGAGAATGGGTGCGCCTATTACAGCTTATAACAGAATAAGCAGTAATGAGATTCGTGTTCATTCAAATATTTACGATCCTGATTTTGTAGTAGTGGTTGACGAGAGCCTTTTAGAGGCAGTTGATGTCACAAAGGGACTTAAGCCTGAGGGCGCTATTGTGGTAAATACCGACAAATCAAAGGAAGAGATTATTCCTCACCTCAACGGATATACCGGAGCAGTTTATACTATTGACGCCAGAAAGGTTTCTATAGCAGCGCTCGGAAAGTATTTCCCTAACACGCCTATGCTTGCTTCAATTGTTAAGGTAAGCGGCGTTATGGACGAGGAGAGCTTCCTTGCTGAGATGGAGAGTTCATTTAAGCATAAGTTTGCATCAAAGCCTGAGGTTATCGAGGGCAATATGAAGGCTTTAAAGATGGCTTTTGACGAGGTTAAATAAGATACATAATTCATACAATGCCAAAGAATATGAATGTTGTAAAAGAGCTTTAAACTTTACATCAGGCTGAGAGCAAAGACTGAAAAGCCTGTTAATTGTTAAAAGATTTTATACGAATAAATAATATATGGAAAGGAAGCATTACAATGGCTACAGATATAAGTAAGTTAGTAGAGACCTGCTCATGGAAGGAACTTACCGAGGGTATGCAGGTATATGCAGGCGGTACATCGGCGCAGTTTAATACAGGCGAGTGGGCTTCAATAAAGCCTGTATTCATAGCAGATAAATGTAAGCAGTGTCTTATGTGTGTGCCTGTCTGCCCGGACAGCGCGATTCCTGTAAAGGACA
>JAFRXK010000007.1 GCA_017442865.1 Lachnospiraceae bacterium
ATTTGAAGAGTGCAACGGCGTAGATACAGTTGTACGTGAAACAAAGGTTGACACAGCAATTGTTAACAATATCAACAATGGCGATACAATGACATATGTTGTTAATGTAGCAGAGGCAGGCGAGTACAGATTTGATGCTGTAGCAGCAAGTCCGAGAGCATGGACAAGTATTATAAGTCTCAATGAAGACGGACAGGAGCTTGCAAGAGCAGAAATCACAAGCACAGGAGACTGGAATGTATTCAATACATTTGAGGGCTCAACAGTATACCTTACAGAAGGTACACATACATTTGTGCTTAAGGCAGTTAAGAGCGGCTTCAACCTTGATAAGTTCACATTAACAAAATAATTTGCTTGGAAGACGCAGGGGGTCGCAAAGCGAATGAAAAATAAATAATTTAAAAAGGGTGATGCCTTACAGAAGGGTTCTGTGGGGTATCACCCTTTTTACTAACTGCACATTTGGCTTGAAATTAAATTAATTAGATAAAAACTCTTGACAAATATATCGCACTGCGATAGTATGGTTATATCGAAGTACGATATATCGCAGTGAAATATAAAGGAGGCTGAAAGATGGATGCTCATATTAAGAAGGTATATGTTCCCATGACGGAATCGGGATTCTATATTCTACTGTGCTTAAGAAGAGCAAATCATGGATATGGAATTGTGCAGATGGTAAGGGAAATGACTGATGGAGAGATAGTGCTGGCACCGGGCACGATGTATGGCAGTCTGTCCAAGATGGAAAAAGACGGGCTGATTAGATTTTTGCGTGAAGAAGATAAAAGAAAAATTTATGTAATCACGAGTCTGGGCAACGAGGTGCTGGATATTGAAATGAAAAGAATTGAAAGATTATATAGAAACATGAAGGAGATGCAGTGATGAAGAATACAAAAACAACATTTAAAATGTTTTCTGTTTTCAGGTACAGACAGGAGGAAGAATATCTTAGCAGGATGCATGAAAATGGCTGGAGGTTTACTAAGGTTGTTTTCCCGGGGTTTTATCATTTCGAAAGCTGCAGCCCTGAAAAGGTAACCTACAGACTTGATTATAATCTGGAAGGAATTAAGAAAGAGAATAAGAATGAGTATATAAGATTGTTTGCAGATTGCGGCTGGGAGTACATTCTTGATTTTTGGGGTTACAGTTATTTTAGAAAGAAATCAGAGGATGTTGCAGAAAACGAAGAAATCTTTTGTGACGATGAATCGAGACTTGATATGATGAAAAGAGTATTCATGGGAAGAATTTTTGTGCTTTTTGTACTATTTCCTACTATTATTATGTTTTTTCTGCTTAATGTATTTGAATCAGATGACAGTGGGGCATACCCGGGGCAGCATGATGCTACAGCTGTTTTGCTTATGATATGTGCATTTGTGTATCTGTTGGTATTTGCTTTGACGGCAGTCTGGTTTTATAAGGCAGAAAAGGCTGTAAAAGGCCGCACCCGTAAGCTTACGGCGAAATACGTGGGGATATTTGCGATGATAACAGTATTTGCGTTAGGAGTTGGCGGTGCCTACTGGTATTCAAAATCCTCGGATTATAAAGCGGAATTTTCTGAAAATGGATTTACAATTTCAGCACAGCGACTGAATTCAAAGGTGGAAAGGGAATATGACCTGAATAAAAATGATGTGGTATCGTTCAATATTAAAAATGCGGAAGGATATGTGTATTTTAGCGTTTCAAAGGATAATGAGGAGCCTGTTTTTTATGGGAATTTTAAGAGCGAGGATCCGATAGAATACGAGATACAGGAGGACGGACATTATATATTGACGATTGCCGGCAGCAGGACTTCTGGGGATATTGAGGTAAGCATTTTTAAATAATATGATATTGAGGGTGTCCCAAAAGTCTTACGATTTTTTAGGATACCCTCGTTACATCTTAAATAATGCTTTTATTTATATTCGCTTTGATGTAAAATTAAAATGATGTTATATAAGGAGAAAGTAAAATGGATGATAATAAAAAGGACAAGGAAAATAAAAGTGTTGCAGGTATGCCGATAGGTATGTCGCTTGGCATGTGCTTTGGCACGGCTATTGGCGCAGCGACGAATAATATCGCACTCTGGCTGCCGATAGGAATGACGCTTGGTATGTGTTTCGGATTATGTGTCGGAAGCCTGCTTAACAAATCGGACAAAACGAAAAACGGGGAAAACAGCGATTCAAATGAAGAGGTTCAGTGATTAAAATATCTTTAACTATAAAGTTTAGTGTAAAAAACAACTATTAATTATTAAATAAATGTGCTAAAATAAAAGGTAGACTTATTGTAGTGCGTACTCGGCGCATAGAATGCCGCAGGCGACATTCCGCTTTAAGGAGAGCCTATGAAAGAAAATGATAATCTTAGAAGCAGTTTAAAACTGAATATGCAGTGGCCTTTGATTATGTGTATACCTGTGGCTGTCTTTGCACTTGTTTTGTATTACATTGATATAAGGGCCGGCGTTGCTGCGACAATATTTTTTGTGTTGTATACGGCTGCTTCTGTGCTGTTTTATTATAAAAAGAATAAGTATATCCACAGCGAGCTGATAGTGTATGCGATGGATTATGCGCATATCCAGAAGGCGCTTATTGAGGAGCTGGAGGTGCCGTTCGGTCTTATTGACGACAAGGGCAAGCTTCTGTGGACAAATGAGGCGATGACGAACATTATCGGTAAGCACAACGCAAAAAGGAAGCTTGCGGATTTGTTTGGCAGCCGGGAAAGTGAGAATGAATTTCCGACAGGGAAGAAGTTTGAGACGGATGTGATTTATAATGAGCGCAATTACAGGCTTGTTGTAAAGCCGGTGGATATTGACGAAGCCGAGCTTGGAAAAAATGGCGAGTTTAACAATCTGGTGCTTGAGGACTGTCTTATATCGTCTGTTTATCTGGTGGATGATACTGATGTTGTAACCTACAGGGAGCGCGTCGAGAAGGAAAAGCCTGTTATGGGTCTGATTTATATTGATAATTACGAAGAGGCTCTGGACAGCATTGAGGATGTGAGACGGTCGCTTCTGGCGGCGCTTATAGAGCGTAAAATCAGCAGATATGTAAGCAGCATGAGCGGCATTGCAAAGAAGTTTGAAAAGGACAAATATCTTGTGGTTATCAACCATGAGCAGCTGCTTAATATGATGGAATCCAAATTCGGGCTTTTGGAAGAGGTCAAGACCGTTAATATCGGAAATGAGCAGCCGATTACATTAAGCATGGGCTTTGGAATAAATGGCAGCAACTCAAGCGAAAGCTATGTATATGCGCGTTCGGCAATAGATATGGCTCTTGCAAGGGGCGGCGACCAGGCTGTGGTAAGAGACAGCGACAACATTTCATATTTCGGTGGCAAGCTTCAGCAGCAGGAGAAGAACACGAGAGTCAAGGCGAGAGTCAAGGCACAGGCTCTCAGGGATTTGATGGAGAACAATGATCGTGTTATTATTATGGGTCATAAGAACGGAGATATCGACTGCTTCGGCTCGGCGATAGGTATATTCAGGGCGGCGAAGGCTTTGGATAAGCCTGCACATATTGTTATTGACAGCATAAGTCCGTCGGTAAAGCCTATGGCTGACCGCTTTATCAACAGCATTGAATATCCGGATGACCTTATTATAGACAGCGAAAAGGCTCTTTCAATGTGTGACGGCAATACGATGCTTGTTATTGTGGATACCAACAGACCAAGCTACATGGAATGCCCGCAGCTTCTTGACAGAATAGAGACGATAGTCGTGCTTGATCACCACAGGCAGATGAAGGACAGTATAAGCAATGCGGTGCTTTCGTATGTAGAGCCTTATGCTTCGTCAGCGTGCGAGATGGTGGCGGAGATACTGCAGTACATTGTGTCGGGACTTAAGATTCGCTCGGTGGAGGCAGATGCGATGTACGCCGGCATAGTTGTGGATACAAACAATTTTATGAACAAGGCGGGCGTGCGAACCTTTGAGGCGGCTGCGTTCCTAAGAAGAAGCGGTGCGGATGTCACAAGGGTAAGGAAGCTTTTCAGGGAAGAATTTGTGGATTACAAGGCGAAGGCTAAGGCGGTATGTGATGCGGAGATTTTCATGGATTCGTATGCAATAAGCGTATGTCCGTGTGATAATCTGGACGACCCGACTGTGGTTGGAGCGCAGACTGCGGATGAGCTTTTGAATATAGTAGGCATTAAGGCGTCAGTTGTGCTTACGCAGTTCAATGATTTGATTTATTTAAGCGCACGCTCAATTGACGAGGTCAATGTGCAGCTCATTATGGAGCGGCTCGGCGGCGGCGGACATCTAAGCTCGGCGGGAGCGCAGCTTAAGGACTGTACGATAGAAGAGGCAATGCAGATTGTTAAGGATACTATAAAGGATATGACTGAGAAAGGGGAATTATAAATGCAGGTAGTATTATTGCAGGATGTAAAATCATTAGGAAAGAAGGGCGAGATTGTCAAGGTAAACGACGGCTACGCCAGAAATTATATTATACCAAAGAAGCTCGGAGTTGAGGCAAATGCAACAAATCTCAACGATTTGAAGCTTCAGAAGGCTCATGAGGCGAAGGTTGCAAAGGAGCTGCTTGAGGCGGCAAAGGAGCTTGCAAGGAATATTGAGGCAGGACAGGTCAATGTATCGGTAAAGACAGGCGAGGGCGGCAAGGTTTTCGGTTCGGTATCGGGCAAGGAAATTGCGGCAGCGGCAAAGGAGCAGCTCGGCATTGAGCTTGACAAGAAGAAGTTTGCGCTTGATGATGCAATTAAAACAGTGGGAGTGCATGAGGTTTTAGTAAAGCTTCACAAGGATGTTACGGCAAAGCTCAAGGTGAATGTAACAGAGGCGTAAATTTATTTATGACAGGGCTTATATGAATGTAACAGAGGCATAAAAGTATTTATAGCAGGGCTTTATGTGAATGTAACAGAGGCATAATAAGGAACATTTTATACTTCATGGGCTCTTAGGGCAGAAGCTTAGGAGCAGGCAGATTATAAAGTGTTGTCAGGAGGAATGACTGTGGATGAGGCGGTTATAAAAAGAGTACTTCCGCACAGCATTGAGGCCGAGCAGTCGGTTATAGGCTCGATGCTTATGGACAGGGATGCGATAGTTACCGCATCAGAGCAGCTTTCGGCAGAGGACTTTTATCATCAGCAGTACGGCGTTATGTTTGAGGCGATGACGGAGCTTTATTCAGAGGGAAAGCCGGTTGACCTTGTAACACTGCAGGACAGGCTGAACAAGAAGAATATTGCGAGTGAGGCGTTAAGCATGGAGGCTATCAGCACATTGGTTAATAATGTGCCGACCTCGGCAAATATCAAGCAGTATGCGCGTATCGTTTATGAAAAGTCGATGCTTCGGAAGCTGATTAAGATAAATGAAGAAATTGAAAACGAGTGCTATCTTGGCAAAGAAAAGATGGATGACATAATGGAGCTTACCGAGAAGAAGGTATTCGGGCTGCTTCGTGACAGAAGCTCCGGAGACTTTGTGCCGGTAAGCAAGATTGCGCTGGATGTACTGGAGAGGATTGAGGCGGCGTCTAAAAACAACAGTCCGGTCACGGGTATACCTACCGGCTTTACCGACCTTGATTATAAGACCTCGGGACTGCAGCCGTCAGACCTTATTCTCATTGCGGCGAGACCTTCTATGGGCAAGACTGCATTCGTGCTTAATATAGCACAGTATGTAACACTTAAAAAGAATTTTACGACTGCCATTTTCAGTCTGGAAATGTCAAAGGAGCAGCTGGTAAACCGTCTGTTTTCGATGGAGTCATATGTTGATGCACAGAAGCTTCGTACAGGTAATCTGACAGGCACGGACTGGGACAAGCTTGTGGAGAGCGTCGGCATCATCGGTAATTCAAATTTAATCATTGATGATACGCCGGGTATTTCCGTGGCGGAGCTGCGTTCAAAGTGCCGCAAGTTCAAGCTTGAAAAGGGTCTGGATCTGGTAATCATAGATTATCTTCAGCTTATGAGCGCGGGAAGACGTTCCTCGGAAAACAGGCAGCAGGAGATATCGGAGATATCAAGGTCGCTTAAGTCGCTTGCAAGAGAGATAAAGGCTCCTGTCATTGCGCTTTCGCAGTTAAGCCGTGCGGTAGAATCAAGACCTGACAAAAGGCCGATGCTTTCCGACCTTCGTGAGTCAGGAGCTATTGAGCAGGATGCCGACGTGGTTATGTTCATTTACAGGGATGATTACTACAACAAGGACAGCGAAAATAAGAACATGGCAGAGATTATTATTGCCAAGCAGAGAAACGGCCCTATCGGAACCGTTAATCTGGTATGGCTTAAGGAATTTACAAAGTTCGCGAATGCGGAGAAGGAATACAAGGGCGGGGCAGACTAGTATAACGGTTCTGCCCTTGATTTTACTATAGAAATGTGCAGCTTGACTGCGGAGACAGATGGGAATTTTGGAGGATTAAAAATGGGTAAGGTTGAGTGGAAACCCGGCAATATGGTTTATCCTGTGCCGGCGGTGCTTGTAAGCTGCGCCGATACCGACGGCAGCATAAATGTATTTACGGCTGCGTGGACGGGGACGGTTTGCACAAATCCGCCGATGGTGTATGTGTCGATAAGGCCCGAGCGTCATTCGTATGAAATGATTAAAAGGACGGGAGAATATGTTATCAACCTTACAACGGAGAGTCTTGTGAGGGCGGTGGATTTCTGCGGCGTGAAAAGCGGCAGGGACACCGACAAGTTTAAGGAGGCGAAGCTGACGCCGATACAGGGCTCAAAGGTAAAAGCGCCGCTTATTGAAGAATGTCCTGTAAGTATTGAATGCAGGGTGACGCAGATAAATGAGCTTGGCTCGCATCATATGTTTCTGGCAGAGGTAGAGGCTGTGCATGTGGATGAGCGCTATTTTGATGAAAATGACAGGTTCGACCTTGGAGCGGCAAAGCCGATAGCATATTCACATGGTGAGTATTACGGGCTTGGCAGGCTTATTGGTACATTCGGTTACAGCGTGCGTAAAAAG
>JAFRXK010000008.1 GCA_017442865.1 Lachnospiraceae bacterium
CAAAGCACTTTTATATGCTTCAAATGTTTCTTCATAGTTTGTAAATAAAACAACCTTTTTATCATAGTATTCATCAAAAAGTGCATTTAAAACCACAACTAAACGAGAAGCATAACATTCAGCGTACTCATCTGGATCATCTAATATTTCAACAATATGATCTATGTTATATTGCTCACTCTCAAGCCAATTTTCAACCTTGCCACCAATTTCTTCCAACTTACACTTTTTTACGCATTCTTCAAATGCCCATGGCGAACTAAAGAACGCAGACAAGAGAGGTTTTACATCTGTTTCAACCTCTAATCTACCTTCTTCAAGTCCTGTCATTATCCATTTCGCCAAGTCTTCATAGATTAAATGCTCGTACACATTTCTATCTGTATTGGCTTCGTATGTTAACTCTATCAAATCTCTTGATGCCATTACCCGTTCATCAGAATCATTTGATTCAAGTATTTTTCTTCTATTGCGAATAATGTTGCTTTCAATTTGATAGTTACCGCATATGTAAGAGATAACAACTTTAATTGCATACACTCCCATATCATCAGAATCTGCATCTATTCCTTTTAATAAATCAGAAAGCTTTTGGTCATCAATTTCCTCACATATTTCTTCCAAATCAGACTGTATTTCTTCAATTAAATCGATACAATCTTCTGACTCATGTGGATTCTCTCCATCCTTCTCTACATCCTGAATCGTTTCTTCCAAATCGCTTAAATCATCTAAAATAAGTGCTGTCTTTTGAATAATTCGACTTTGCTTTCCTATCAATTCACCAAATTCGTCAACACTGTATTTATCATACTTTCGAGGCAATAAAAGACGTAGTAAATCTAAATACTCTTCTTTTTTTTGCTGAACAGGAGTTGCACTAAGAAGTAATAAATTCTTAGTCTTCTCGCTTAGCATATGTAGCTTTTTATACTCACTTTTAGAAAATAAGAACTTGTGAACTTCATCGACAATTATAAAGTCCCATAATTTTCCTAAATCCTCACTGGATATATCATCTATACTCTTTACCAATAAATAATTATTGTTTGAGTCATATCCCTCCGGAATATTAAATTTCAACAATAGTTCAGATTTCCATTGTTCTTTCAGAGCCGTTGGGACAACTACTAAAGCCTTAGCATTACTCTTATTTAATGAAAATATCTTGTAAACAGAGATAGCTTCTACAGTTTTTCCCATTCCAACCTCATCCGCTAACATATATCTACAAGGGCTCTCCTGTAAACATCGCATAATAGAGTTAACCTGATGAGGCATTAAATAAATTTTGGAACCAGCAAGTTCTTTAAAACCGTAAATAGAGTTTTCCAAAATATTCATACTCTTAGAAACAACAGCTCGTCCTAAATACCAGCAAGGATTCTGGAATTCATATCTTCCAAGTTGAGTACATGGATCAATATGCCCATTATTAAACGATGCTATTACTTCCTTTTCGCAGACTTTAACAACCCTCTTGTTACTCTGATTTTGAACATAATAATAGTAAAATCCGTCATTTGACTTCTGAGAAGAAAGCACTTTACATCGTTCACGATTACAAACAACTGTAGATTCTATAAAGAAATTGCATCTATCAACACTTCCCTGCGGTACTTCAATGATTCCTTTTGGCAAATCCTCAAAAAAGAGTAAATAGTCAAATGGATCATGAATTTTTACCACAACAGTTTTCTTAAATTCATCTACTTTTGTAATTTGACCGCATATAAAAACCCTTGGTTCCGCCATATTTTCTTTATCAGCTGGACATCTTACATACATCCCTGCACTTAACATAGACAGTTCTCCTAATTACAATTAATCAACCTGAGCATAGTACGCAATGCAAATTTCTCTATTACTACAATACTGACACCACACATCAGTACTACTCTTAAAGTTGTCTCCTATAAGTTTCTCCTTTGAAAGTTCTTCCTCAATCTTACTTGGTGAAATATCGATAAATTTATCTTTTAACACATCTCTATTGAACTTTCTTGAGTTTTTTAACTGTTTATATATAAACAGTTCTCTAATCATCATAAATTTCCTATCTTTCTCAGAAAGAATAGGATATTTTTTTACACTTCCCAAACGATTTTTAATATTATTTACAATGTCTATTCTATTTACATTCATTGCAAACGGAAAATACTTCTTTAACTCATCATATTTTTCATTAATTCTCTCTACTAATACAAGTTCACTTCCTGGCAGTCCTTGCATACTCTCTTTTATTTCATTTTCAACCCATATTTCCAAGTACTTAGCAAGCAAAAACTCATCTTTGTAAACAGTATTTCCCTCTGTTAATGTTTCAAACAAAAATCGCTTCTTGCAAATTCTGTAACGATAGTAATCGTACATCGAATATGTTCCTAAAGAAGAATTCTTGATTTGAATATCTGAAACATCTTCTAGTTTTCTACTAATTATACGATCAATATTTCTTTTCTTTTCTATGCCAAGAATTTTAAGTAAATAATACGGTTCTCTCTCTAAGTCACCATCTCGTTTCACGTAACTAAGCTTATATTTTCCTTTATTAAACTCTAAACCGTATATAAGTGCATATCTTTTAAAATTCTTATATTCCTTTCTTGCTTTTACAAAAACTTGGTATTTCCAATCTACTGGATTCTGTGCCACTTCAAAAAAATCTGAATTTAGAGGCCAAGAAAACTCTCGTGTCTTAACGGCATCAATGTCCTCATCTGTCAAACATGCAAAATGCATTATTTGAGACTTACTATCCTTAGCAGTTCTTAATACATCACCATCTATTTGTTCATAGTTTCTCACAATCCAGTTTGCACTTTTACTAGGCTTAGTTTCCTGAACAAGATATAATGACATTGTAGATTTCAAACACTCAAATGACGCTGAAGCATCTATATCTTCTACTTCATCTAATCTTGTAAGAACCCTATTTATGATATCTGTAAATTCATCGCCCAAATCACGTTCATCCAATATTTCTTCCTGCAAATATTGCTTTAATTTTTTGTAGAACGCTTTAAAGTTATTAGGATGTTTTTCAAAATCTTCATAAAAAAACGATGCCAATTCCTCTAAATCATTTAAGGCCTGTTCTAATTCATTAATTTCATCTTTAGTTACAACATAATAAGAAATATGAGAAACATATTCTAACCGCTTATCATCAGATATAAACTTTTTATTTTTTCTAACTTTTTTTATTCTTGAAAGCATATCATCTACTGATAAGCATCCAACGAAGAGACTTTCCATTTTCCCAAATGTAGATGCCAATCTACCCGGGCTTTTCTCTACTAATATCCCTGCACTTAAGCATTCTCTGATATCATTAATATCTGAGATAAGAATTCCATTTGTTTCAGAATCCCACATATTAGCCACAGCAATAAAGAAATGTCCCAAAGGATAATTTAAAAACTGTCGCTCACCAAACTGCTCTGGAAAATATATTTTTAAAATGTCATTAGCAGAACTATCAGCAGCATATATCTGTTCATTCATGGCTGACATAGGATGTTCTGGATCTCTACGCTCAGCTTCTTCAAATATTTTTGCCACATAGCCCGCAAATTCGGTCATATTGTCAAACTCAATAATCTCATAAGGTTTTTCTACCGTAATATCTTCTTTTCTTCCTTCTAAGAGTTTTCCCATGTTCTGAGCAAGCATGTTTCCTTCATAACTAATAGTAGAAGAATCTGTTGGATGAAACTCATTTCCTTTGAAATCAATCATTTTGCAATCAAATGACGAATAAATATCAATCCAAGTTTGGTATATATTTTTATATTGCTCCTGATAGTTAAATAAAAGAATTACCTTCTTATATTTTGCAATCTCCTCTATAGTTCTTAGCATTAACGGTGAAAACTGATGAACCCCATGAATTACAATATGATCAAATTCGCTGATTACAACACTTTCTGATGCGTTACTTGAATTGTCTTTTGCTATCTGTAGTGCAGCAATTATAGCTTCATCAATTTCTTGTTCCGTAAAGTCTTCTTTAAGAACAAAATCTTTATTCTTTACAGAATTAATTATCTCGTTGAAAATAAAAACTATAAACTTCTGTTCGGGAGTAAGATACTTTTCAACAATATTATTAGGATTCATTCGTAACTCGAACATTGTCCTAATACTATTAAAGACTTCATCCCTGTTGAACAAAAAAGATTTTCTAATATTTTCTACTTCGGTAGCATTTAACCCACAACGTTCTGATGCAACACTGATAATATTATCAATATCAGTATGCTGCTTTACAGCACACGCCGTCCCTGTCCAATACTTATACACTGCATCTGTTAAATTTTTTACTGTCGTCGCCCTGCCAATTTGAAAATCTTTTCCATAAAGTGTTTTTAATCCATTGACTAAAGTCTGTGACACACAAAAATAAGGACAATTCACTATTTCATTCCATAGCTCTTGATTATCTTTCAAGCTATATGGATTATGATATGAATATATAACTATCGACATGATTACCCCTCCAATAGTGTTGCCCAACTAATACTTGGTGTACTATCAATATTGTTTATCCAAATACAATTCCTTATAGTTCTAGTTAATGCAACATAAAGTATTCTCGCGTCTTCTGCTATTTGCTCATCTACTTCCGTAACTTCATTGTAATTTGAATTACGTTCTCTAATACTATTATCAAATAAAACCGTATAAGCGAGTTTGCTGTCATTGTAGCTGGCTTCTAGTTTTACCTTTTTAGTATCACTAATATCTTCATACGTATACGGTAAAATAACAGTGCCATACTCAAGACCTTTAGATTTATGAACAGTTGTACAAATAATATGCACTCCATCCTCTTCTGAATCTAGTGTTCTTGATAACTGTTTCTGTCCGGTAAGTATATTGATACCTAAATATTCTATTATTTGATTCAGTGTCAGCGCATCAATCCTCGAAAACTTAATCATTCTTTCCAATAAGTAGTCATAATTTGCAATGTATAATCGCTGTCTAGCCCTTACAACGCTATAATTATCCCAAGGTTGTAAAGAATCAAATATCTTTTTCAAGACAAACAAAATTGGTTGCGAATAAACTTCTTCTAATAATTCACTCCAAGTCATACTCATTCTTTTTGTAAAGAATTCATTTAGAATTCGAACCAGTTCATCCAATTTATCATCATCCGATAAAACCATTAATCTCTGATAATCCAATTTCAAATTAATATAGTTTGATTCTATAAGGTTTATTAAATAAACTGTGTTTGTATTATGACTTAATGCTAATACCAACTTGTATAAATCAAGTGTCGATGGTAATTGGAATAAATCACCACCTATGCTTGTTTCTATATTTATATCTCTCTTCGCCGCTGCACTAACAATATTGTCTACTTGCCAATTGCTCCTAACCAAAATTGCAATAGTACGTTCTTCTTTACTAAGTTCTTTTTCTTTACACAGCTCTTCTATTTTCTTTTTTTCTTCCAAAATTGTATCATTGAGTAAATCAAGAATATTGTCACTATCCTTTCCATGACAATGCAATTCTGTAAACAAATCATTTTCATTTCTATCAGTTAGTACATCACTAACTAATTGATCTTCTCCCGGTTTGTAAGGAAGTATTCCTTCTGCACCCATACCACTAAATACGGAATCGAACAAGTCAAGTAATCTACCATCGGTTCTATAATTTCTGTTTAAGCGGTAATGACACCAGTCAACTTCTTTGCCATTCTGTAATCTCTGAAAAGCATTTAGCTTTGCTCCTCTAAATCTGTAGATACTCTGCTTCAAGTCACCAACTACAAATAGTCTACACTCTGCATTAATACTTTTTTGCAGCTTTTGAAAAACTTCAATTTGAACATCATCAGTATCTTGAAATTCATCTATGAACAAATATTTAATTTTTAAATCTTCTAATTTCTCGCATCCATTAGAGAGAATTTTATCTAATTCAATCAAACAATCTCTGAGATCGATATCATTGCTATTACGCATCATCTCCGTATAGATAGCTTCAGCAGGGAACATTACCTCTAGAAACAAATCGTTAAAATAAGGGATATTATTCTCGACAACTGTTCCCATTTCAGATGATTTTATAGTTTCAAGATTAATACTCTTATCAAAAAGACGATCTGCAACATTCATCAACTTCTTCTTTAAGTCATATACAGGAATAGGAAGTTCGTTTGAAAAATTAGCATTCTCCTCTTCCTTCTTTTCTAAATACTCGTTCAAGAAAAGATCATATGCTTTTCCTCTATCGTACTCATTTGAAGATATTCTAAAATTAGTACCTAATCCGGTATACAGCGACTCACCACGCAAAATATTAATAGCAAACTTATGTATTGTTGAAATATTTGCACGATCTATATCCTCGACGTATTTTAAGTATCTTTCATATCCTGTGAGAACAAAATAGTTTACAAACATCTGCTTTAATCTTTTCTTCATGTTAATTGCAGCATCATTTGTAAATGTAACCATTGCCACTTCATCAGCAATGTTCATTACTGGTTCATCCTGCTTATTGCATAAATAGGCTATTCTAGAAACCATTGAATACGTTTTACCGGTTCCAGCACCTGCTTCTACCAAAATATCTCTATTAGTTGTTGCGTGCTCAATATCATATTGCTGAACATTAAATGATGTCATATCAGAAAGTGCAACTAAAAGTTCATGTTGTTTTTCATCACATTGTCCGTCTACTACAACTAATTCTTCACTTATTACTTTTTGAAGATTAGGAGCATAATATATAGAAATATTAAATGTTGAAAAAGCATCTTTATACTTTGAAACTTTTATCCCACCTTCGTATCCCACTTTAAGATTGTTTTTCTTAAGATCTATATTATGCATTTTGAAAGAGTCACTTAAACATCTTAAAAACGAATCAAACTCCATCTGTTCACTAACAAAAACAATTTGCTTAACGCCATCAAAATAATCACTAATTATCGCATGAATTAAACTCTCATTTATGCCATTAGGGAAAATAGATAACTTTGAATAAGGCTTATTCCTGTTATCTACAACACTCAACTTAAATTCTGGTTCTAACTGTTTTCTAATTCTAACCATCAAATCATATGAGAAATCTGTATGCGGAATAAACTTGTTTAATGTAAACAAGTGCTGAATTTTCTCATTTAGTTTTTTCCCATCCTCAATATCTTCTTTGAATATTGTATATTCAGGTTCAGAAACAATATCTAACTTTGTTTTTACATACTGCTCCTGTGTAATAAATGGATAACAAACCATATCAAGTACAAGCGGACTTGCATTGTATTTTTCGACAATTTTATTTAATATTGCAAATCTATAAGCTCTAGCTTGTTTTTTAGGTGAAGTTTGAGGTTCATCATACCCATCAACAATTATGTTATCTATTCCCCGTACATCTATCTTATCCGGATCCCACCCCTTCACTTCAACAATAACTAGACCAAGATTTTCAGCCATCACGCAAAAATCATATTCGCGCCCATTTACTTCTCGTTGGTTATATACCACATTATCTTCAGGAAGATTTGTAGACAAACTTTCCCAAACTCTCCCTTCACCTTTCCAAGAAGGTTTATTATCAATCATTTTAGCCATATCTATTTGCCTCCCTGATCAAGTAGTATAATTTTTGCTTTTCTTCTATCTTCTCCATGCACGTCTCACCCTCATATCACTTTTTTGATTCATCTTTCTTACAATGGATTAAATCTTCAAAATCATAATCTAACTCCATACATATTCTTTCCAAAATACCCATAGATACAGTTTCGCGCCTACTCATCTTTGCTAGAGTACTACTGCTAATTCCAATGTTCTCATTTTCAACAGGATCCGTCTTCTTCATACCTTTGTCTATCAATAATTCCCATAATCCATTATAAGATATAGCCAAATAATTTCTCACTTATGGGATTCCCCATATCGGTGAAGAATCTCGCGGTTCATAATAATAGCCCTAGAATATATTATACTAACATCTGTATTATTTTTCAAACTAATCTTTCGACTTTGCGAAAGTCTTTTTCGAATATTTGACCATGGAATTTTAAAACCAAAAAACAAATTGTTATATTTATGGCACACTTTCTTTAACACAATAAAATATCAAATATGCTGTCCAAAAAAACGGATTCTCACACATTTTTTATCTCTTTCCCACCCTCTTTGTACAGCACATCTTTGATGATGTTATAACTAATCTTCGCAAAGTGACGAGCAGCGCTTTATTGTAAAAAAACTGCTTATGCTCGTTGGTGCCACATCCCCATACCCTTGAACAGTCTTTCCGGCTAGCTACGCAATTCTTACGAAGCGCTGTATTCTCTATTGAATAATTCTTTAAGAAATTTATGTTGCGAGTATTAAGCACCTTAATTTTCAGCTAGTTTCTTTTCCCTAATGGATACCGACAATTCATTTATACCCAAAGAGGAAGCCCTCCCAGACTTCCTCTCTCTAATCTTACATCAACTATTCTGTTTATATAACATTTTGAATATTATTTGTTAGCGATAGCTGCCTTTGAAGTTGTTGTCACTTAGAGGATTTTATTTTACTGTTCACATCTACAACTCCACCCCAGCCTACTGCTTTAGATCAAAATATACACATTGTCATATATGGCGGAATACAGATTACATCATCTTTGATGTACGGATTTTTCAGATGAATTATATATGAGCCTCCTATTCTTTTTTAATATGATTCTCTGAACCTCAAAAGGCATTTATATAACACTTAATATATGTTTCTGAAGCGTTTAGTGCAGGGGCAATCCCAGAACATCAGTTTTCCACATTCGTTTACTATCATGCTATCTGTATCGTTCAAAAAAGCGCAATATAAAACACATGCCAGCTTTGGTGTATACGCACTTTGTTTTATGCGCCAGCTTTGGTGTATGCGCATTTTGGCTTGTGCATTTACATTTATGTATGTGCATCAAAAAAGTCTCAAAGTCTCATTTTATACACCAAAGAGGAAGCCCATCGGGCTTCCTCTTCTTATACTCATACATCAACTATTCTGTTTATATAACATTTTGAATATTATTTATTTGCAATTGCTGCCTGTGCTGCTGCAAGTCTTGCAATCGGAACTCTGAACGGTGAGCATGATACATAATCAAGACCGATCTTGTGGCAGAACTCAACGCTTGAAGGGTCGCCGCCGTGCTCTCCACAGATACCTACGTGGAGCTCTGGGCGAACTGCCTTGCCGAGCTTGATTGCCATCTCCATAAGCTTGCCAACGCCTGTCTGGTCGAGCTTTGCAAATGGGTCGTTCTCGAAAATCTTTCTGTCATAGTATGCATCAAGGAACTTGCCTGAGTCATCACGTGAGAAACCGAATGTCATCTGTGTAAGGTCATTTGTACCGAAGCAGAAGAACTCAGCCTCCTTTGCAATCTCGTCTGCTGTAAGAGCTGCTCTATGAATCTCAATCATAGTACCTACTGAATACTTAAGGTCTACCTCTGATGCTGCGATTTCCTCGTCTGCTGTCTTAACAACTATATCCTTAACGTACTTTAACTCCTTAACCTCGCCTACGAGCGGAATCATGATTTCAGGAGCTACGTTCCACTCCGGATGTGAAAGCTTAACATTGATAGCGGCACGGATAACAGCCTTTGTCTGCATCTTTGCAATCTCAGGATATGTTACTGCAAGACGGCAGCCTCTGTGTCCCATCATAGGGTTGAACTCGTGTAATGAATCTATAATGTTCTTGATTTCTTCAACTGTCTTGTTCTTTGTCTTAGCGAGCTTCTCGATGTCCTCCTCAGTTGTAGGAACGAACTCATGTAAAGGCGGATCAAGGAAACGGATAGTTACAGGGTTGCCCTCAAGAGCCTCGTATAACTTCTCGAAATCGCCCTGCTGTACAGGAAGAATCTTGTCAAGAGCAACTTCTCTTTCCTGAACTGTATCTGAACAAATCATCTCACGGAATGCATCAATTCTGTCGCCCTCGAAGAACATATGCTCTGTACGGCAAAGACCGATACCCTCTGCACCAAGCTCACGAGCCTTCTTTGCGTCTGTAGGTGTGTCGGCATTTGTTCTAACCTTGAGAGTTCTGAACTTGTCTGCCCAGCCCATGATTCTGCCGAACTCGCCTGCGATAGTAGCGTCTACTGTAGGGATAATTCCGTCGTAAATCTTACCTGTTGAACCATCTAATGAAATGTAATCACCCTCGTGATATTCCTTGCCTGCAAGTGTGAACTTCTTGTTCTCCTCGTCCATGGCAATCTCGCCACAGCCTGATACACAGCATGTACCCATACCACGAGCAACAACTGCTGCGTGTGATGTCATACCGCCGCGAACTGTAAGGATACCCTGTGAAGCCTTCATACCCTCGATATCCTCAGGTGATGTCTCAAGACGTACAAGAACAACCTTCTCGCCTCTTGCTGCCCATGCCTTGGCATCCTCAGCTGTAAATACAATCTTACCGCATGCAGCTCCCGGTGAAGCGCCGAGTGCCTTTGCTACAGGAATAGTTGTCTTAAGTGCCTGTGCATCAAACTGCGGATGAAGCAGTGTATCAAGGTTACGAGGATCTATCATGGCTACTGCCTTCTCCTCTGAAATCATGCCTTCATCAACAAGGTCACATGCAATCTTCAATGCAGCCTGTGCTGTTCTCTTACCATTACGTGTCTGGAGCATGTAAAGCTTCTTATCCTCGATAGTAAACTCCATGTCCTGCATATCTCTGTAGTGGTCCTCAAGTGTAGCGCAGATGTCTACGAACTGGTCATAAACCTCTGGCATAACCTCTTTAAGCTGATCAATCTTCTGTGGTGTACGAACGCCTGCAACAACGTCCTCACCCTGTGCGTTCATAAGGAACTCACCCATGAGGTGCTTTTCGCCTGTAGCAGGGTCACGTGTAAATGCAACGCCTGTACCTGATGTATCGCCCATGTTACCGAATGCCATCATCTGTACATTAACCGCTGTTCCCCATGAATAAGGGATATCATTGTCAAGTCTGTATACGTTTGCTCTAGGGTTGTCCCACGAGCGGAATACTGCCTTTACAGCCTCCATAAGCTGTACCTTTGGATCTGAAGGGAAGTCCTCGCCAATCTTAGCCTTGTACTCAGCCTTGAACTGGTTTGCAAGCTCCTTAAGGTCTTCTGCCGTAAGCTCAACGTCCTGAGTAACGCCCTTCTCTTCCTTCATCTTATCAATAAGCTCTTCAAAATACTTCTTTCCGACTTCCATAACTACATCAGAAAACATCTGGATGAATCTTCTGTAGCAGTCCCATGCCCATCTAGGATTTCCTGACTTTGCAGCCAATACTTCAACAACTGCCTCATTAAGTCCGAGGTTAAGAATAGTATCCATCATACCAGGCATAGATGCTCTGGCACCTGAACGTACCGAAACAAGAAGTGGGTTTTCCCTGTCACCGAACTTCTTGCCTGTGATCTCTTCCATCTTCTCGATGTACTCCATAATCTGAGCCTGAATCTCATCATTGATTACTTTTCCGTCCTCATAATACTGAGTACAGGCCTCTGTAGAAATAGTAAAGCCCTGAGGTACCGGCAAACCGAGCTTTGTCATCTCAGCAAGATTTGCGCCCTTACCGCCGAGGAGATTACGCATATCTGCGTTACCCTCTGTAAATAAATAAACCCATTTTTTCATCTAATAATACCCTCCTAGACTAAAAATATGGACGAATAGAGATACCCGTCCGATAAACACAGACAATAAAACGTCTGTATGATAAAGACATTATACCATAAAATCTCATATTTAAAAGCAGTTATTTATCTTTTTATCATCATTTTTTTATCAATTTTTTTTGCAAATTATGACATGCTTAATTCACTTAAAAGATGCAGACGTATAAGGCGAAGTATATTCCAATTCTTCTAAAGGTGGAATATAAACATCCCACACCTCATGAGAAAAAGAATAAATAGAAAAAGCATCTTCATAGTAATTAACCATATCTTTCGGTATAATACCTTCAATACACTTAGGAAGAACGTTTACCGGTGTATGCCCATCAAAATCAGAGAAGAATGCACATATTTTAAATACATTAATCATTCTGCAGTTATCATAATCAAGGAGAATATATTCCGCCGGTTTACACTTTCCGAAATCTTCGTTTGGCCACGCCAGTATTACGGCAGGATAATCGAAATGTGTTTCATCATATATGACTGTATTTGTTATGCCATTATAAGTAACAGAGAAATTCTTCATTTCTTCTGCGACACTTTTAAAATATTCCTTCTCTAAAGTGTAGGTAAAACAGATACAATGTGTATCATAATCTATCCCCGGGCGGACATAATAATAAAAATCCTCTATATTTTCAGGCCTTTCCTTTGGAAAAAGTATCAGATATGATTCATACGTATATCCTCCTGAACCCAATACAGTATCAATTTTTACCCCATTATCCGGTACGGAATATATCACATCATATTTTTCACTGTCAGTTACGGTCTTCCCGAAAATGTAATAACAAGATGTCATACTAAACATAATGACAATAAAAAATAAACTTGTACATACCAATTTTTTCAGCATAAAACATCCCCTTCATTAATACCCCATAACTTATCTGTCGCTTCTCTTTATAATATCCTTCAGCTCATCCACGCTGAATTTGTAGGCGGTGTTGCAGAAATGACACTTAACCTCTATCGGCTCGTTTGCCTCGATAAGCTCCGTTAAGTCCTTTCTGCCAAGGCTTACAATCGCCTTTTCAACCCTGTGCTTTGAGCAGTTGCAGTAAAATCTCGTAGGAATCTTATCAAGTATTTCAAGCTCCATATCGCCGAGAAGCTTCTCCAAAATCATCTCCGGCGTATAGCCCTCATCGAGCATTGAGGTGATTGATGTTATCTCTTTAAGCCTTTCCTCAAGCTTCGTGATTATTTCATCCTCCGCATCCGGCATAAGCTGGATAATAAAGCCTCCCGCCTGACGCACCGTGTTTTCCTTATTCATAAGCACTCCGAGGGCAACTGATGAAGGCGTCTGCTCGCTTGTCGCAAAGTAATATGTCAGATCCTCTGCTATCTCGCTTGTAACAAGAATAGTCTGTCCTACATATGGCTCCTTTAAACCGATGTCCTTTATAACGCTGAGCACGCCGATGCCAAGTGCTCCCGCAACGTCAAGCTTGCCCTTGTCATTTGCGTGAATCAGCACATTCGGATTAAATGCGTAGCCCTTTACATCTGCCTTTGAATCAGCCGTAACGGTCAGTCCCTCGATAGGACCGTTGCCCTCTATCTTCAGGGTAATAATATCATTTTCACCCTTCATCATGCTTCCCATCATTGCGCCGGCTGTGAGCAGTCTTCCGAGTGCTGCCGTAGCAACAGGGCTTGTATTATGCGCCTGCCTTGCCGTCTCCACAAGATTCTTCGTTGTCGCGGCAAATGCCCTTATCTGTGCACCTGCCGCAGTCGCTCTGACAATATAATCTTCCATAATGAATATCCCTTTCCTTCAAAATTACATCCGTATTTTAAATATTTATACCGCTTTCGCTTATATAAAATCTGCCCTCACTGAATCATCGCTCTAATAACGCTTTGTATTACGCGCGCTAAATCATTGCTCTAATAACGCTTTGTATTACAAAGCCGCGCGCTAAATCATCGCTCTAATAATGCTTTGTATTACAAAGCTGCGCGCTGAAGCATCGCTCTAAAAATGCTTCGTGCATTCTCTAGCCACAAAATATACTCTCTCGGAGTCCTCGCGCACAGGCTGTCCCGTATATGCATCATATACGCCGACAAATTCAAGTCCCGCCCTTTTCAATGCATCCTTTACAAAATCAATTTCATACGCGCGCTGGTAATGAAACTCCTCGTATTTTCTGAACAAATCGTCCTTTTCCCTCACAAAAACCGTCAGAGCATATTCATTTATAAGCTCATCCTCATCAAAGCAGTTCTCCCAGATAAATGAGGCATCCTCGCGGTTCTCCGCAATAGTATTATTGCCCATAAGCTCCCTGTACTTATATATTGTGTTCATATCAAATATAAAAATTCCGCCCGGGTCAAGATAATTGTTCACAAGTGAAAACACCTTCACAAGCTCATTTTCTTCAGTGATATAATTCATCGAATCACACACGCTCACAACCGCCCTTACCGTGCCGTAAAGCTCAAATTCCCTCATATCCTGCAAAAGATACAATATGTTTCTTCCGGAGTCCTCACACTTATCCATTGCAATAGAAAGCATCTCCTCAGAATTATCCACGCCGATCATATCATATCCGGCATCAAATAAAAGCGAGGTCATATTTCCGGTGCCGCAGCCTAAATCCAGCACCAGTCCGTCATGTATTCCGTACCTGCCAAGCAGTCCGGCTATAAAATCGCTCCACTCGCCATAAGGCACATTATCCATAAACTCATCATATACATCCGCAAAGCCGTTGTATACTAAATCATCCTCATTCATATTTATCACCTTTTTGCTCTGCTTTGCCGCCATGCGGCAAAAACACTTTATCTTTACTACAGTATCATATAATATATCACAGCATTTAATATTTGTTAAGAAAAAATTCTAACCTCTGAATATTATATGGTTTTTGTGCAATAATAATATCAGCCCGTAAAATGAATTCCATTGGTTCCCCCCTCCCGGATTCATTTTACCGGGCTCACTAAAGAAAAGTTGAAAATACTTATCCTCCCCTATAAAATCCCCCGCCGCTAGCCCGGCGGGGGAAAACATCTTATCAGAAAATCTTTTCAATTCCCCTTGATAAAATAATGTAAAACAATTATAATTATGACATTATAACACTGGAGGTTATTTTCCATGAACAAAATCAGAAAAGTGGCTGCCATTATAGCCGTAATTCTTCTTGCAGGTATGTACGTTCTTACATTGATATCTGCCATATTTGACAATTCCAACACCATGGCGCTTTTTAAGGCATCACTGTACTCAACCGTTATCATTCCGTTCATGCTTTATGTCTTCATACTCGTTACAAAGCTCGTCAAGGGCAGGTCAGAGGATGACGCAAAAAAGTATTATGCCGGGCAAAGCAGCGACGATACGGATTCCGAGGCGTGATTTTTACCGGCTTATACTCTGCTATCACCGGTTTTATATTTCCTGCAGTTTAACATTTTTTTCGTATTTCACATATATCTCGTGTTTTTGCAGGTGTTTTAGCTATGCCTCAATATTGATGCCGTACTCCTTTAGGCCATTCAGTATTGAAGCGTAGCCGTCATCTGTCAATACTGCATTTATTCCTTTTTCTCTTGCTGCCACAATATTCTCTTCCCTGTCATCAAAGAACAGGGACTCTTGTGGGACAAGCTTGTATTTTTCTATAAGCATATCATATATCTGCGGCTCAGGCTTTACGCACTTTACATAGCATGATATTATTCCGCCGTCTATATGCTTTAAAAATTCAAATTTTTCTTTAGATTTTTCGTATGTTTCCAGGCCATAATTTGAAAGCACAAGCACCTTAAGTCCTCTCTCCTTAAGTGTATCTATAAGCTTGACCGAATAATGGTTTTCATGTATTGAATCGCACAGATTCTCAAGGAATAAATATATTTTTTCACGAAGCTGCGGGCAGTCCTCAGAAAGGTAATCTGCCAGCTCACTTTGTGTCATAACGCTTCTGTCAACCTCGCACCATTTTTCATTCTCAAATGTATTTGCAGCAATAATTCTGTTGGTTTCATCATCATATCCGTAGCCGGAAAGGTATTCCCTCACCTTAAAATCAGCAAGTACATTTCCAATGTCAAAAATAATAGTATTTATCATTTAATCCGCCTCTCTTTTATATATGTGATAATGCCATGTTAAGCTTAAATTCCATTAAATGTCAGGATAAAATAATGCTCTTTAATGCATAATTCTTTTCCATGTGATAAAAAGACTGCATTGAAGAAAACCTTCAATACAGCCTTATAATCATTATTTTCTTCTGATAATTTCGTCTCTTCTCGGTCCGTTTGAAACAAGTGTTATCGGTACTCCGATTTCCTTTTCAATCTCATCAATGTATGCCTTGCAGTTTTCCGGAAGGTCATCATAATTCTTTATGCCGCGGATTTCGCACTTCCAGCCCGGCATAACCTTGTAAACAGGCTTTGCCTTGCTTAACTTAACTGTCGTAGGGAAATCCTTTGTAACCTCTCCGTCAATCTCGTATCCTACGCAAATCGGAATCTCGTCAAGATAGCCGAGTACGTCAAGCACCGTAAGAGCAACCTCTGTAGCGCCCTGAATACGGCAGCCGTATCTTGTGGCAACTGCGTCAAACCAGCCCATTCTTCTCGGACGGCCTGTTGTAGCGCCGAACTCGCCTGCATCTCCGCCTCTGACTCTTAATTCCTGTGCCTCATCGCCGAAAATCTCGCTTACAAATGCGCCTGCGCCGACAGCACTTGAATATGCCTTAACCACTGTTGTAATGCTCTTAATCTCGTACGGCGGTATGCCTGCGCCGATTGCGCCGTAAGCGGCAAGTGTTGATGAAGATGTAACCATAGGATAAATACCATGGTCAGGGTCCTTAAGCGAACCAAGCTGTCCCTCAAGGAGGATGTTCTTGCCTTCCTTAATCGCATTGTAAAGGTAAAGCGATGTATCGCATACATAAGGAGATATCATCTCCTTGTACTCCATCATGGTTGCAAAAAGCTCATCCGGGTCAAGTGCCGGCTTGTGATAAAGGTGCTCTAAAATAACATTCTTCTGAACACAGACATTTTTAATCTTCTCTTTTAATGTCTCTTCATCAAAAAGCTCGCTTACCTGGAAGCCTATCTTCGCATATTTATCTGAATAAAACGGTGCAATACCCGATTTTGTCGAGCCGAAGGATCTGCCTGCAAGTCTTTCCTCCTCATATGCATCAAACAACATATGATACGGCATAAGAATCTGAGCTCTGTCAGAAACCAAAATCTTCGGAGCCGGTACATTCTTCTCTTCTAATGACTTGAGCTCATTGATAAGATATGGAATGTTAAGTGCAACACCATTTCCAATAATACTCGTAGTGTGATTATAAAATACTCCTGATGGAAGAAGATGCAGAGCAAACTTTCCATAATCATTGATTATAGTATGTCCGGCATTGCTTCCGCCCTGAAATCTGATAACTATATCAGATTCTGCAGCAAGCATATCCGTTATCTTACCCTTACCTTCATCGCCCCAGTTAGCGCCTACAATAGCTCTTACCATTTAATTTTCCTCCCTATTCGCTGTGGTCTGTAAAAAACACAGCTAATAGTATATATGAAATGTTTTCAAAAATCAATATGCCTGCTCTATTGTTTATAAATATTATATTAATTTTTATACTTGTTATTTCTGCTATTTCACACTATTTTGTGATTTGTAATTATAAATATTTAGGAAAAGATGCGTTATAACGCTTCTTGGAAAGAGGTGAATATGTTAAGCCAGAGAATAAAAGAGCTCAGGATAGAACACAATTACAGTCAGACCTACATTGCAAAGCATCTTGGAATATCCCGCTCTGCATATTCCATGTATGAAAGCGGTGTAAGAAATCCCGATTGCAATACTGTAACAAAACTTGCAGATATGTATAATGTCAGCACCGATTACATACTCGGAAGAAGCGACTGCCGCTTTCGCTGCTGCCAGAATATGCTATGGTACAGAGGCTGTTAACCTGCTGCCGGCACATACTATGGCACAGAGGCTGTTAAGCCTGCCGCCGGCATATTATGCTTAACAGAGACTGCCAATCCTGTACTCGGCGTATATTGTGGTACGAAGGCTGCAAAGTCTGCATTCGGTCCGCACGGCACATGGGGTCACCTTAAAACGAGGGTGTCCTCAAAAGTCATAAGACTTTTGGGACACCCTCGATAATATTTCAAAAATTTATACGTTTATCTCTGCCTTTGCGCCAAGACAGTCCTTGTATTCCTCAAGAATCGGTGCGATTACATCGGCAATGAACTCCTCCACCTGCTCCTTTGAGCGGCCAACATATTTTGCAGGGTCCATGGTCTTTTGTAACTCCTCAAGGCTCATGTTAAATGCAGGGTCTGCAGCGATAAGCTCAAGGAGATTGTTCTCCTTGCCCTCCTGCTTTACATTCCTTCCTGCCTCCATTGAAAGCTCTCTGATTCTCTCGTGAAGCTCCTGGCGGTCTCCGCCTGCCTTTACAGCATCCATCATGATGTTTTCTGTAGCCATGAACGGAAGCTCTGCCATAAGGTGCTTTGTGATAACCTTGTCATAAACCACAAGTCCGTCAACAACATTTAAATAAAGGTCAAGAATGCCGTCGATTGCGAGGAAGCCCTCCGGTATGCTTAAACGCTTGTTTGCGGAATCATCAAGGGTTCTCTCAAACCACTGCGTGGAAGCAACAAGCATAGGATTCATGGCATCCGACATAACGTAGTCTGCAAGTGAAGCCATACGCTCGCATCTCATAGGATTTCTCTTGTAAGCCATTGCTGATGAGCCTATCTGCGTCTTTTCAAAAGGCTCCTCAATCTCCTTAAGATGCTGGAGCAGACGAATGTCATTTGAGAACTTGTGGGCGCTCTGTGCAATTCCCGCAAGCACATTTAATACTCTTGAATCAATCTTTCTCGAATATGTCTGTCCCGATACCGGATAGCAGCTCTCAAAGCCCATCTTCTTTGCAATCATTCTGTCTGCAAGCTTGCACTTTTCATGGTCTCCGTCAAAAAGCTCTAAAAAGCTTGCCTGTGTGCCTGTCGTACCCTTTGAACCAAGCATCTTCATTGAGTCTATAACATAATTCAAATCATCTAAATCAAGCACTAATTCATTGAGCCAGAGTGTAGCCCTCTTTCCTACCGTAGTAGGCTGTGCCGGCTGGAAATGCGTAAATGCAAGCGTAGGCAGTGCCTTATATTCATCAGCAAACCTTGAAAGTCTGTCAATAACATTTACAAGCTTCACTCTTACAAGCTTAAGCGCCTCTGTCATAATGATAATGTCTGTGTTGTCGCCAACGTAGCATGAGGTTGCTCCGAGATGGATAATACCCTTTGCATTCGGGCACTGCAGACCGTATGCATATACGTGTGACATTACATCATGACGGACTATCTTCTCACGTGCCTTCGCCTCCTCAAAATTTATATCGTCCTTGTGAGCCTTAAGCTCATCTATCTGCTCCTGTGTGATATTCAGTCCGAGCTCATGCTCTGTCTCTGCAAGCGCAATCCACAGTCTTCTCCATGTCTTAAACTTCTTCTCCGGTGAAAAAATGTACTGCATTTCCTTGCTGGCATAACGCTCTGATAAAGGACTCTGGTACTTATCGTACATAATCTTTCCTCCTTGTCAGCAAAATAATTTTAACGGATTTTAATTTTCTTTTGAACACACAAAGGACAGGCACTAAACCTATCCCTTTGCATATAACTCATAATTTAAATTTAAGCAAGTCCGATACGCTTGAATACTTCCTGGTATGCATCCTCAACGCCGCCCATATCTCTTCTGAAACGGTCCTTATCAAGCTTCTCATGAGTATTGATATCCCAGAGTCTGCATGTATCAGGTGAAACCTCATCAGCAAGAATGATGTCGCCCTTGTAACGTCCGAACTCAATCTTGAAATCTACAAGCTCAATTCCTGCCTCTGCAAAGAACTTCTTCATGACTTCATTTACCTTAAATGCCATCTTAGTAATCTTATCAATCTCTTCCTGTGTAGCAAGTCCGAGTGCAAGCGCATAATAGCTGTTGATAAACGGGTCGCCTAAGTCGTCATTCTTGTAGCTGAACTCAAGTGTAGGCTGTAAAAGAGGTGTGCCCTCCTCAATGCCGAGCTTCTTTGAAAAGCTTCCTGCTGCAATGTTACGGATAATAACCTCAAGCGGAACAATCTCAACCTTCTTTACGGCTGTCTCTCTGTCACTTAACTCCTCAACAAGATGTGTAGGAACACCCTCCTTCTCAAGAAGCTTGAACACGTAATTTGTCATTCTGTTGTTGATTGCGCCCTTGCCGACAATAGTTCCTTTCTTAAGGCCGTTGAATGCTGTTGCATCATCCTTATAATCTACAATAAGTACATCTGGGTCTTCGGTCTTAAAAACCTTCTTAGCTTTTCCTTCATAGAGTAATTCAAGTTTCTCCATCGTCACTTTCTCCTCTTCTATCATCATTTTTTATATTCAAAGAGCCGGCTGTATTTCTAAGTCTGATGCTCTAATACCCGTTACCGGGCAGAATTCATTTTTGATTATAATACAGAGGTATACAATTTAGCAATCTAAAATTTAGCTAAAATTATGCTTTATAAAAAAATCTTTATGTTAATAATGCTATATTTTAAACTATTCTGCCAAAATACCGGCGTGCATTCACTAAGTAATGCACGCCGGTAAAAATCATCGCCGCTTATTGCATATTCTCCCAGAGGTGAGGAATCTCCCAGGTAATCCATTCTGTCTTATCTTTTCCTATGTACTTCTTATCAAGCAGTTTAAAGTCTTCGTCATAACCCAGTATTAAATATTCTGAATCTCCAAAACAAAATTCCTGTGAATTATCATTATTAATACTATCAATTATTTCCCCATCAAGGCTTAATACGGTTATTGTGTTTCCCTCATTTTCTTTATCATCTATCATTTTACTATATGAGTCGTCCAAGTAAAGATTTACTCCATCATATGACATATAAACCAATGCATTTGTTTCGTAAAACTTCTCTTTATTTTTTGCAAATACATCATAGCAGTATACCGCGTCAGGCATTGTATAATACACCTTATCATTAATGACAACATAATCTCCTCTTGTATCATCAACTACTAACTCAGTCTGACCGCTTGCAGTATCATAATAATAAATATTGAAAATGTGTTTTTCCAAATCCTTATCAGCTGCTTCCGACACGATAAACATAACGCCATCGCCATAACCCTTTAACTGATAAATATCTGCATCAACGCCTTTATAAGCAAATAACTCCTTTGAATCCTCACTCCCGTCTAACGGTACTCTGCAAAGCCTGCTTGTTGAGTTTTCCATTGTACCATCATAAATGACATAATATAAATATCCTCTGTGAATCATGGTCTCCGGAATCACTGGAAGTTCATTTGATGAACTCATTAATTCAGATATTTCTTTGTCAACTGAACCATCAGGCAATCTACTATGTAGCGTATACTTAAAGCTTCCTGACGCATCATCTTCATCTATCTCCAGATAGTATAATGAACCATCATTATAGGTCAGATTTCCCGCAAATCCTATATATGCGTCACAACTCTCACTATCATGACTGCAATCAGGCTTTGCGCACAATGCACCTGACTGTCCGGATTTTTTATCCCAATAATAAACAAACTCATAATTTCTGAAATAATATATACTGTCAGACGCTGTCACTTCTGAATAATTGCTTGAAAAGAACTGATAATCCGTGTCTGGATTATATTCTGTATTTTTAAAAATGACATTAGAATCATTGTCTGCTTCGGCAGAATAATCATTGTTTTCTTTTTTTCCACAACCGCTTAAAAATATCAGGCATAATATCCAGACAGCAAATAATATTTTTTTCATATAACTCCTCAACCTATTCGTTTTTTTCAGGCTTTTCCCTTAGAATTAAAAGACCCAACGTGGTCCGCATCGTTGAGAGGCGTGCTGGGTTCTGTTACGATTATTGTATGCCATAATTTTAAAAAAAGCAACAATTTATATGTTCTGCTTAAAAATACTTTTCAGTAGGATACAGGCATGAAAATATCTCCGGCACGAAATCATGCCGGAGATTAACATAATCATAAGTATTTTATTTGTCAAAGCATACCGCCCTATGCAAGCCTTATCTCATGCCTGCAGCACCGCCTGAGTTGCTGGTATTGTTGACGTTGTCTGTATTATTTGCGTTATTTGCATTGTCATACATGCTGCCATTTGTGTTGTCTCTGACATCATCAATCATATCGTCAACGCCATCTGCCACATCGCTTACCGCTTCTCCAACGCCGCGTGCTATATCGTCTGCCACGCCGCCGTTATCGTCAATGCCGTCGTCAACAAGAGCGTCTGTTTCGCGGTCTCTGTCCATCATGTCGTCTTCAGTATCATTTGTTGTGTTTACATTCTCGGTATTTGTAATGTTTTTTTTATTAGTGTTATTGTTTGAAGTATTATTCATACCGCAGCCTGATAAAAACATAAGCACTGCAACTATCATTACACATAAAGCAGATAATTTAATAATTTTCATTTGCTTTCTCCTTTTTACGTTTATTTTTCAAATACAATGATAGTGTGCGCTGTTTTTATAATATTATTCTGTTTTATTAATTTTTATCGTTTACGAAGTAATATAGTCCGCGTGAATTTCGTTTTCAATTTTCAGATTTTAATTTTTTTAAAAAATCTTCTATCTCATCAAGAGTCGGTATTGCCGGGATTCCTCCCGTTTTCTGCACGCATAATGCTCCTGATACATTGCCGTAAAGCACTGCATTTTTAATAAGCTCATGGTTAATGTCTGATGCTTTTTCCACGCCGTCAGACAAAAGCTTCGCTAAAAGCGTGCCCCAGAAGGCGTCTCCTGCTCCGGTTGCATCCACAGCATCAACCTTTATGCCTTTTATGTGTCCGCTTATTACGCTGCCGTCTTCTTCCTTTAAATAATACCTTGCGCCGTCAGCTCCAAGTGTCAGTATAACCGCCTTAATATCATGCTTCTTCATAAAGTCAGGAATGTTCTCCTGTCCACCCACAAAGTCTGTCTCTTCATCAGATATTTTAAGCAGGTCAATGTAGGCAAGCACCCTTTCAACCTGTGCTTTGCACTCCTTAAAGCTCCAGATATTTGCCCTGTAATTTATATCAAAGCCTACAGGCTTTCCAAGCTCGTGCGCCGTCCTCATCGCATAAACCACCGCATCAGCCGAGGATTCTCCCGACATTCCGACGCTTCCGGCGTTCAGAAGCTTCGCATCTGCAAGGTCTTCTTTTTTTACGTCTGCTTTGCTAAGTAAAAGGTCGGCTCCCGGCTTTCTCACAAACGTAAATGAGCGTTCGCCGTCCTCCCTAAGCGTCACAAACGCAAGCGTAGTGTTTGCTTTGTCAGTTAACTGTGGGCACAGAAGCTTTACGTCATTGTCTTCTAAGGTCTTTGCAAGCATACGCCCGAAATCATCATTGCCAAGCTTTCCGATAAAGCCTGCCTTAAGGTCGTTTCTGCTTACGCTTACCGCTACATTTGCTAAAGCTCCGCCCGGATTTGCCTTGTATGTATATGCCTCTTTTGCAGGCGTAAAATCAACCAGCATTTCCCCAATACAAATTACATCCATATCATACCTCATGTCTTTGTCAGGGCAGAGAAATATACATTTTCAGCACCTTCATCATAATAAACCGCTATATATTTTAAGCCCTCATCACAATAAACCACAATATATATTTTAGCTCTAAGCCTTACACCCGGCAAAGCTTAGAGCCAAACTTAATCATAAATCATATATTTAACAAAATATATAACAATTACTTCGTATCACGGACTGCTTTTCTTACTGCAAGCACGCGTGCAGGAGAAACTGACAGTTCATCAAGTCCCATCTCAAGGAATCGCTCTGTAAGTGTAGTATCTGCTCCAAGCTCGCCGCAGATGCCCGCCCAGATGCCTTCTTTGTGCGCATTCTTAACGACCATCTCAATAAGTCTTAATACTGCCTCATGATGTGAATCATAGAATTCATCAAGCTTGCTGTTCTGACGGTCTATCGCCAGCGTGTACTGCGTCAGATCATTTGTACCGATGCTGAAGAAATCAACCTCTTTTGCAAGCAGGTCGCTTATAACTGCTGCCGCAGGAGTCTCTATCATGATACCCTGTTCAACATTTCCAATCTTAAAGCCTTCACTGATAAGCTCAGCCTTAACCTCCTCGGCAATCTTTTTAATCTTTCGTACCTCGTCAACCGAAATAATCATAGGGTACATGATTGCAATATTGCCATGGTAGCTCGCCCTGAAAAGCGCCCTGAGCTGCGTCTTGAATATATCCGGCTGTGTAAGGCAGATACGGATTGCACGATATCCAAGTGCAGGATTATCCTCCTTGCCTAAATTAAAATAATCCACCTGCTTATCTGCTCCGATATCAAGTGTACGTATGATAACCTTCTTGCCTGCCATATTCTCTGCCACCTGACGGTAAGCATTGAACTGCTCCTCCTCTGTCGGGAACGTATCCTTCTCCAGATATAAAAATTCGCTTCTGAAAAGACCGATACCGCCGGCATCATTATCAAGAACTGCCGCAACATCCGAAACCTTTCCGATATTGGCGTATATATTTATCTTCTGTCCGCTCTGTGTTACATTTTCCTTGCCCTTAAGCGATAACAGCAGCTCCTTGTATTCAAGGTCCTTCTGTCTCTTTGCTTCGTATTCCTTAAGCGTATCCTCGTCAGGGTCAATAATCAGTCTGCCGCTGTATCCGTCAAGAATTGCCGTCTTGCCATTCCACGAATCATCAGCCTCTATGCCTATAAGCGCCGGTATACCCATTGTTCTTGCAAGAATCGCCGTATGTGAATTTGCCGAACCGAGATGTGTGACAAAGCCTAAAAGCTTACTCTTGTCCATCTGAACAGTCTCACTCGGAGCAAGGTCCTCAGCAAATATAATAACAGGCTCATCACCCATATCATCACCTGTATCTACTCCTGCAAGTATGTTTACTACTCTTTCCGAAATGTCCTTTACATCTGCAGCTCTCGCCTTAAAATATTCATCCTCCATGTTTGCAAACATATCGGAGAAATTATCTCCTGTAGTAGCAACCGCATATTCTGCATTCACCATCTGGCTCTCAATAATATTGTATACAGAATCATTGTAATCGTCATCCTCAAGCATCATGGAATGGACTTCAAATATCTGCGCATTTACCTCTCCGACCTCTTTAACCGCCTTATCATAAAGCGCCATAAGCTGCTCGATTGCCTTTTCCTTCGCAGCATCATAACGCTGCTTTTCTGCGTCAGCATCATCAATACTTATTCTTTTCACCAGATTATCTGCTTTTTTAAGAATCTTGGCTTTGCCGATTGCAACGCCGCTGTTAATTTTTTTGCCTTCCCAAATATTCATATCCGTCTCCTTAAAATTATGCAAACTTTATATGCATACTATTGCAAAACACAGGCTGCTTAGCATATTATCGCAAATGCAGACCGTTCCCCACGTTATCGCAAATGCTGCGCCTGTGCACAATTGCAAATACAATCTGCCGCAAATTGCGGCAGATTGTCATCGCATTTTGATTAAAAATTATAAATTCTCACCAAAGAACTTCTCTAATTCTTCTGCTGCAACAGCCTCGTCATCACCCTCAACTGTCACCTTAACCTCGTCGCCCTTTTTAACGCCTAATGACATAAGAAGCATAAGCTTTTTAGCATCTGCTGACTTTCCGTTGCTTAAATTCTCTAATACAATCTTTGAACCATAAGCCTTAGCAGCCTTAACTAATGCTCCGGCAGGTCTTGCATGGATGCCTACCTCATCCGTGATAACGTAATTAAATGAAATCATGTCTTTCTCCTCCTATTTTCCTTTGATAAAACGTTTGTTACCTACAAATTTATGTTACTATATAAAAATAAAAATGTCAATAATATATCCTAAAATTGCACTATATTTTCTGTATTTATCAATACTTTTCATACAATTTTCACAAAATATCCGTAGGATTTTCATATTCCAAAAAACACATATATTTTATGTTGCAAGCTTGATAATATTGGGGCGCATTCCTGTTTACAATTCTTCCGTTTTAAACATCGTATAACCCTCGTAGTAGTAGCTATGGTCGATACCTTTCATATAGACTTCACGGCTGTCGATATCATTGGTCAGAGCTGCCTTAAGGATATGTTTGATTTCAACATCTTTAACGGGACTGCGCTCCATTGCAAGCAAATAGTCTTCTTTATCGACTTTACTCCAGTCAACTACTTTATGAAGTTCCGCTTTAAAAATCATATCAAGCCAAATGCGGGTACTTCTGCCGTTACCCTCACGGAATGGGTGGGCGATATTCATTTCCACGTACTTTTCGACAATTTCATCAAATGTTGATTGCGGCATTTTTTCGATATTGTCAAGAGCCGCATTAAGGTATATAACCGGAGCAAAACGAAAATTCCGTTTTGCAATATTGACAGTGCGGATTTGACCGGCAAAATCATAAATATCATCAAATAAATACTTATGTATTGCCTGCAACGCAGATAATGTACCTGCGTGGAGACTGTCAAGAATACCTTGTTCAAACAGTTCCACAGCTCTTTTTTTACTGATACGTTCCTCTTCACGAGCAAGGTCGACCGAACTCGTAAGTCCTAATTTGTTATCAAGTGCCATAACGCACCTCCGAAAATCAAATTGTATATCTTTAAAATGAAACAAAAACAGATTATACCTATACAGTTTTATTATACCATATTCCGTGACCTAATTCAATAAAACAGGATACACATCTATGGTATAAAACAACACTTTATTTACAAAAAGTCAATACCTCCAGCTAAGCCGGTGGTATTGACTTTTTATAATTCTTTATATAACTTTTTATCAAGCCTATTACAGTATCACGTCCTGCATGTCGTACATTCCTGCAGGCTTTCCGGCAAGATATTTTGCTGCAACAAGCGCACCCTTTGCAAATACAGCCTTTGAGTATGCGGTGTGCTTGAACTCTACAACCTCGTCTGTTCCCGCAAAGATGACCTCGTGCTCGCCTACGATATTGCCGCCGCGCACTGCCGATATGCCGATTTCCTTCGGGTCTCTTTTCTGCCTTACGGATGAGCGGTCATATACATAGAAGTAGTCATCCGAAAGTACTTCCTTCATTGAATCAGCGAGCGCAATAGCGGTGCCGCTCGGCGCATCAAGCTTCTGATTGTGGTGCTTCTCAACTATCTCAATATCAAAGCCCGCATCGCTAAGCCTTGCAGCCGCCTCCTTTACAAGCTTAAGAAGAAGATTTATACCAAGAGACATATTTGCAGAGCGTAAAACCGCACACTCTTTGCTGAGCGCATCCACTCTGTCAAGCTGCTCCTTTGACAGACCTGTTGTACATAAAACAACAGGAGTTTTTGTCTTTTCACAATAATCAAGCAGTGAATCCACAGCCCTTGCCGAACAGAAGTCAATAATAACGTCTGCCTTCACATCACATCTGTCGAGTGACTTAAATACAGGATAGTCATTTAACTGCTCATCATAAACATCAATTCCGGCAACAATCTTTAACTCTGTATCCTTTGCGGCAAAATGCGAAATAATCTGCCCCATCTTTCCATTACAGCCATGCATGATTGCTTTTATCATAATACCCTCCGTTCCACCGTCTTATCATGCGGTACAAAATGTGCAAAAATATTTTCCGGCACCAGGTTATGCTAACTCTATGCCGTAATTTACCATAGCCTTCTTAAGTCTTTCAACATTTGCCGCATCCATCTGCGTAAGTGGGCTTCTGAGCGGTCCGGCATTTCTGCCCATAAGATTAAGCGCAGTCTTTACAGGGATAGGATTTACCTCGCAGAAAAGTGCATCAATAAGCTCGATTGCCTCAAGCTGCAGCTTCATGCTCTTTTCAACGTCACCCTCAAGGTAGCTCATAACCATATCGTGTGTGTTCTCAGGAGCAACATTTGAAAGCACTGAGATAACGCCGATGCCGCCAAGCGCCAGTAAAGGCACTACCTGGTCGTCATTTCCCGAATAAATGTCAATGCAGCCCTTTGCAATGCTTGCAAGCTTTACAACCTGACCGATATTGCCGCTTGCTTCCTTGATTGCAACGATGTTCTTAACTTCCCTTGCAAGCTTAACTGCTGTCTGCGGAAGAATATTTACGCCTGTTCTTCCCGGTACGTTGTACATAATTATAGGAATGCTTACAGACTCTGCAATCTTTGTGTAATAATCAATAAGACCCTTCTGTGTACACTTATTATAGTACGGAG
This sequence comes from Lachnospiraceae bacterium, assembly GCA_017442865.1. Lineage (GTDB taxonomy): Bacteria > Bacillota > Clostridia > Lachnospirales > Lachnospiraceae > JAFRXK01. Next base: position 28,072 of record JAFRXK010000008.1, read on the forward strand.
TAACTGCTAAAAGCGCATCAGCGCCGCACTTTTCGGCTGCCTGTGAAAGATATACTGCCTCGGCTGTACTGTTTGAGCCTGTACCTGCAATAACAGGAACTCTTCCCGCAACTACCTCTATACAATACTTAATAACCTCTATATGCTCTTTATGTGAAAGAGTTGAACACTCGCCTGTAGTTCCGCAGATAATGATACTGTCTGTCTTTCTCGCAATCTGCTCCTCAATAAGCTCTGCAAGCTTTTCATAATTTACGCTTTCGTCCTCGTGAAATGGTGTAACAATCGCAACACCTGCTCCTTTAAAAATTGCCATAATAGCTTCCTCCTTATGTTATAAAACTTACATGTTATAAATAATAGGGTTTTTTGAGATTAATAAAGCCGGCCCGTAAAGAGCCGGCTCATAATTATAAAAAATCATACATATATACATACAATTCTTATATAATGTAAGTAGCTCTCCATCCTTGCGGATGACAGTCATATAACTGTTAATTATATGCCCAGCAAAAGTATTCTCAGGAAATACCAAGCTTCGGCGTCTGCCCCTTTCATCTGCTTTCATCTATGCCTGACATATCCGGCAGTTACTCATGTAGGACGCAACCTCTACCCTATTTATATATTTTATTGCACATATAATAGCACCTGCATATTGATATGTCAACAAGTAAACTTTAGTTTTTTACATCTCTTCAACCATTTCAAGCTTGCTTACGGACACCTCATACGCAATTCTCTTAACGCTTTCAATTTCATCAAGCTTCTTGGTGTATTCCCTGCTTTGAACACGTCCCCATACACGTATTCTTTCGCCGACCTCAAAGCCTGAAGCATATCTGGCATTTCTGCCCCACGCTATACATGGTATGTAATCTGACTTGCCGTAAGGTCTGTTGACAGCAATCAGTATATCGGCAATTTCTCTTCCAAGCGGCGTCTTTCTGTAAACCGGCGGTTTGCACACATATCCGTCTAAAAATATCTGATTTGTTTTGGTGCAGTCATCAAAGGCATCAAGAAACTCAATTTCTCTGACAAACACTGATAACAGCAGTCTGTTTTTTATGCCCTCGTGACGGTTATACGAGCGGAACTGCCCGCTCGCCTCAATTATCTGCCCTCTCATATCCTTTGTAACGTCTATCAGACGCTCTGAAACCATCAGTGGAATCACATCCGCCTGCTCGCTCAATCTGTTTACAGACAACTCCGTCATATAAAAGCCCTCTCCGAAGACCTCATGACTAAAGGTGAATTCTGAAAGAATCTCCCCTATTACGCTTACTCTGTTGTTTTCAATTACTTTCTCCGACATTAGTATTTCTCCTTTCATACACAGTTACTCCCCTTTGTGCCTCTTTTTTTCTGCCATCCATATATCAAAGGCACTCAAGCATTTTGTTACATGGTTCAATATATTCAATTCAACCGTCCGATATGACAACTTTTTTCACAAACGACTTTTTTTCATTTACTTTTTAACTCTTGTAATATACAATATATAAGTCAGCATTTATGCAAATACTAAAAAGGAGCAGGACAATGAAAAAAATTGATATTGTTGTGCCATGCTATAACGAAGAAGAGGTGTTAAATGTCTTCTATCGGGAGACAAGCCTGATTGTAGATGCCATTGAAGGCTACTCTTTCAGTTTTATCCTTGTCGATGACGGCAGCCATGATAAAACTCTTCATGAGATGAAGGAATTAGCAAAGGCTCATGCAAACGTTAACTATATATCATTCTCAAGAAATTTCGGAAAAGAGGCCGCCATGCTTGCCGGTCTTAGGTATTCCTCAGGCGACTATGTCATCATCATGGATGCCGACCTTCAGCATCCCCCGGCAATGATTCCCGATATGCTAAAGGGCATTGAAGAGGGCTATGACTGCAGCGCCGCAAGAAGAACCTCCAGAAAGGGCGAAGCACCTGTCAGGAGCTTTTTCTCAAATCTCTTCTATAAATTAAGCAACTCGCTTACCAACAACAGGCTTCCGCAGGATGCCGTTGACTACCGCATTATGACCAGACAGATGGTTGATTCCATTCTTACGCTTACAGAGGTTGAGCGTTTCTCAAGAGGAATATTCAACTGGGTCGGCTATGATACAAAGTGGTATGCTTATGAAAATGTTGAACGCACGCTCGGTCAGACAAAGTGGAAGTTTTCTTCACTATTAAAATACGCCATTGACGGTATTACTTCATTTTCCGTAAAACCGCTCAGAATGGTGTCAGGACTTGGCTTTTTTATTTCAGCAATATCATTCCTTTATATTTTGATAACTTTAATACAGACGCTTGTATTTGGTATTGATGTACCCGGATATGTTACTACGCTTTGTGCCGTGCTTTTCTTAGGTGGTATAATAGAAGTTTCAATAGGTATATTAGGAGAGTATATCGCTCACATATATCTTGAAGCAAAAGACCGTCCGGTTTATATAGTAAAACAAACTAGCATTGATAATTCAAAGGAGTAGTTCGCTAATGAAAGCATTTATTCAAAAACTTATTGATAAATACTGGACCCGTGAAAACCGGTCTTATATATTCTGGGGGCTGCTTACCACTATAGTAAGCATTGTTATATACTATGCAATTATATACTTTATCCCGGCAACTCCTGCTGAGATTGCAAACGCCATTGCAATCGCATGTGCAATTATTTTTGCGTATGTGGTAAACAAGCGTTATGTGTTTCATTCAAGGTGTCCGGATTTTAAAAGCCTGCTTAGGGAGTTCTGGGCATTTGTATCGGTAAGAATCATTTCTGCGATACTGGAAGAGGTTCTGCTAAGCTTCTTTATACGTATAGTCCATGCAAATGAATACCTGGCCAAGATTATAGTCTGCTTTATAATATTTATAGTAAACTATGTGATGAGTAAGATGTTTGTATTCAAACACAAAGAACAGGTATCAGAATAATTTGAAATAAAAACAGAATTTAATGTGAGGTGTATATATTATATGAAAAAAGTTGAAAAAAGTCAATCAAAAGCAAGAAAAAATCTACCGCTTATATTATCATTTGTGATTCCGGTAATTCTGATGTTAATCGTATATTATATCCGAAAGATATATCCTTTTGGCGACAGAGTCTTCTTAAGAATAGATATGTACCATCAGTATGCGCCTTTTACGATTGAGTTTATGAACAAGCTTAAATCAGGAGGCAGTCTTCTGTATAGCTGGCACATCGGTCTGGGTACAAACTTTACCGCATTATTCGCATATTATCTTGCCACCCCGTATAACTGGCTGCTGCCGCTCATTCCAAAGTCAACCGCACTTGAATTCATGGGCTACGGCATTATCTTAAAGATTGGTCTTTGCGGCCTTTCGTTCGCTTATTATTTAAAGAAGAAGTTCAATACAAACAGCTACGCAATTGTACTTTTCGCTATATGCTATGCCATGTCGGGTTATATCGCAGCATACAACTGGAACATTATGTGGCTTGACTGTATTATCCTCGCTCCGCTCATCATGCTTGGTATTGAGCAGATAGTAAACGAGGGCAAGGGATGGCTTTACTGTGTAGCGCTTGCTCTGTGCATATTCACAAACTATTATATTTCAATTATGGTTTGTCTTTTTTCAGTAATATATTTTGCGGCTCTTTTCTTAAGCACGCCTGTTACAGAAAAAGGGCCGGGATACTTAAGACGTTTTTTGAATTTTGCGTTATATTCACTGCTTGCCGGCGGTTTCGCAGCGATTCTGCTTATACCTGAGCTTAATGCACTTCGCCTTACAGCATCCGCAAATTCAACATTTCCAAAGAACCTGACAAACTATTTCTCAATATTTGATATGTCGGCTCGACACCTTATAAGTGTTGATACCGAGCTCGGTCTTGACCACTGGCCGAACATTTACTGCGGTGTTGCAGTTGTTTTCCTGCTTCCGCTTTATATCATGAACAAGAAGATACCGGCAAGACAGAAGATAGCAAATATATCAATACTGTTTATCTTCCTGTTAAGCTATTGTCTTAATATACCGAACTATATCTGGCACGGACTTCACTACCCTAACTCGCTTCCATGCCGTCAGTCCTTCCTTTACATTGCGCTGCTTCTTGCAGTCTGCTTCGAGGCTGTCCATTGCATAAAGGGCTGCAGCATAAAGCAGATTGCCGGCGCATTCTGGGGAGCCATAGGCTTCGTGCTGCTTTGCGAAAAATTTATTACACACGAGGATTTCACATACAACACCTTCCTGCTTTCAGGCATATTTATTGCATTTTATGCATTGCTTTTATATCTTTATCATCAGGACAAGCTGCAGATGGCGGTACTTGCGGTTGTTGCAATCTGCCTTGTATCTGTAGAGCTTACAGTCAATATGCTTGATACCGGTATTTCAACGGTAGGAAGAGACGCATACCTTGAAAATCTTGATAATTACAAGGCACTTGTCAACTATGCCGAAACAATAAATCAGGACTTCTATCGTATGGAAAAGTTCCAGCGAAAGACTAAAAACGACGCTTCACTTGCTGGCTTTAATTCAGCAACTATATTTTCTTCGACCGCAAATGCACATGTTTCAAGCCTGTATACTACGCTTGGCATGGAAGCAAATACAAATGCCTACTGTTTCCAGGGAGCTACTCCTCTTACACAGGCATTGCTTGCAGTTAAATATATGTTTACCGACAAAACCATGAACGACCCACTCTACAGCACTTTAAGCAGCAGCGGCAACATTACGCTTATGCAGTGCAGATATACACTTGGGCTCGGCTTTATGCTGAACAGCGATTTTGAAAATCAGTGGAACAAAAACGGAGCCTCTCCTATTGAAAATCAGAACAGTTTTTCATACGCCGCAGGAGGCGGTACTCTCTTTGAGGAAATTGCTACAATAAACAACGGCAGCTCGTACTCGGTACCTGTTTCCGAAGCAGAGCATGTATATATTTATATACCTCGTTCAGACGTTGAAAGCGTTACCGTTTCAGCCGGAAGCTCATCAAACACATATGAAAATATAGGACGAGGTTATATTATTGACGGCGGCTACCGTCAGGCAAACGAAGTAATAACCGTAACCAATCCAAAGGGCTCCGGCTTTACTATGTATGCATATAAATTCCTTGCAGACAATTATATTTCTCTTATAAACAAGCTTAGTGCCAACTCATTTATTTATGACAGCGAAAGGTCTACAGAGACACATATTTACGGAACAATCACTGCTGACAAGGCCGGCATAATGTACACCTCAATTCCTTATGAAAAGGGCTGGAAGGTAAAGGTCGATGGCAAGAGTGTTGATGCAGTCACATTTTCAGACACAATGCTCGCAATTAATCTTGATGCCGGCACGCATGACATTGAGCTTAAGTTCCGCCCTGACGGACTTGTTCCGGGAGCAGTCATTTCAATAATCAGCACATTAATTATTGCTGCGATTATTTTACTGCCGTATCTTATTAAAAAGGGCAAGATTAAAAAACTCAATGTACCAAAGCCTGTTGCGGAATTCTTTTTCCTTAACGAAAACTAATCCGCAAAAAGCATAATGAAAAAATGACCTTGGAGAGGGTCGTAAAAAACTACTACTAACAATAAAATACACATTTAGCGTGAAGGAACCGCTTTCAATGCTATTTGTGCCGCCGATACCGGCGGCAGAATGGAGATTTTTATGAAACTCTGGGGAGGACGTTTTAGCAAAGAGACAAATGAGCTTGTAAATGCATTCAATGAATCTCTTTCCTTTGACCAAAGATTTTACAGACAGGATATACGCGGAAGCATTGCCCATGTTACTACTCTCGCAAAATCAGGCATCCTTACCGATGCCGAAAGAGATACTATTATTGAGGCGCTCAAAGGAATCTTAGCGGACATAGACAGCGGAAAGCTTGCATTTGACGGCACGCAGGAGGACATTCACAGCTTCGTTGAAGCAAATCTTATCGAGCGTATAGGCGATACAGGCAAGAAGCTTCACACCGGACGCAGCAGAAATGACCAGGTTGCTCTTGACATGAAGCTTTACATCCGCGACGAGATAAAGGAAATGGACGCTTTATTAAAGGAGCTTCTTACAACAATCCTTCATATCATGGAAGAAAATATTATGACTTATATGCCGGGCTTTACACACCTTCAGAAGGCGCAGCCGCTTACGCTCGCACACCATTTCGGCGCATATTTCGAGATGTTTAAAAGAGACCGCGGCAGGCTTTCAGACATTTATGACAGAATGAATTACTGTCCTTTAGGCTCAGGCGCACTCGCCGGAACAACTTATCCTATCGACAGAGCATATACAGCGCAGCTTTTAGACTTTTACGGTCCTACGTTAAACAGCATGGATTCCGTATCAGACAGAGACTACCTCATAGAATTTTTAAGTGCGATGGCAACAATAATGATGCACTTAAGCAGATTTTCTGAGGAAATCATCATCTGGAATACAAATGAGTATCAGTTCGTTGAGCTTGACGATTCCTACAGCACCGGAAGCTCTATTATGCCTCAGAAAAAGAACCCTGATATTGCCGAGCTTGTGCGCGGAAAGACCGGCCGTGTATATGGTGCGCTGATGTCGATGCTCACCACCATGAAGGGACTTCCTCTTGCGTACAACAAGGACATGCAGGAGGACAAGGAGATGACCTTTGATGCAATAGATACTACAAAGGGCTGCATTTCTCTTTTTAACGGCATGATTAAAAACATGCGCTTTAACAAGGATAACATGGAAAAGAGTGCAAAGAACGGCTTTACAAATGCCACCGATGCTGCGGATTACCTTGTAAATCACGGCGTACCGTTCCGTGATTCCCACGGCATTGTCGGACAGCTCGTGCTCTACTGCATAGAAAAGAATATTTCTCTTGATGATATGACTCTTGAAGAATACAAGGCAATCAGCCCTGTATTTGAAGAAGATATCTATGACGCCATCAGCTTAAAGACCTGTGTTGAAAAGCGTACCACAATAGGCGCCCCGGGGCCTGATGCAATGAAGAAGGTTATAGAAATCTGCAGGGAATATCTTTCAAAGTAAAACGCCACGTAGCAGACCCATTGTCTTGCTCATGACTTTAAAAAACTTTATATTCAAAATGACTTTTCATTATAAAAAAATCCCGCTTTGGGGGCGTCCGTCATAAAGAAGTTTTACAGACCGAAAGAGTATCATCTCTTACGGTCTGTTTTTTTTCTTTCCGGATTTGTCTTTACAAATTCTATGCTCGCTGTAGCCAATGACATTATTATTTGCTATTCTAAAAACACTATGATATAATGAACCCGATAAATCGGGATTTGTCGGTCTCTTCCTACAAGAGAAGACATCGATAAATCTTTCAAGTTTGCGGAGGAAGAAAGTTGAAAGAGTTAAAAGGTAAAGAATATATAAGATTTGAATCAATAAAGCATACACGCGAGGATGGCTCTGAGTATTG
>JAFRXK010000009.1 GCA_017442865.1 Lachnospiraceae bacterium
GAGGTTTTAATTATGGCAGACGAAAATATTTATGTAAATCCACAGGTACCTGATGATGGTAAGGCAGATGGAAAGTCTGTAGCCGGTCTTATTCTTGGTATTTTAGCTATACCTGCATGCTGCTGCTACGGCATTCCTGGAATCATCCTTGCATTTATCGCACTTATCTTATCACTTAAGGGCAGAAAGGCAAAGAGATGCGGTCTTGCTACAGCTGCAGTTGTTATTAGTGTTATTGCACTTATTTTAAGCATTGTTTATACAATTTACTTTGTATGGTTCTTAGGCAACAACATTACAGCTGAAGATTGGGAAAGAATTAAGAATGGTGATGTTGAAGGCTTCTTGAATGATTTTATGGAAAGATTAGAAGCTCAGATGCCACAGTCTGGCAATTAATAAGGTGCGTTAGGGGAAGTTACAGTATGAACAAGAATTTGAATCTGATTGAATATTTTAAGAAGGCTGTCAGTGAAAAGGACTGGCTTGTTCTTCTCACGCTGGCACTTGGATTTATTAATATTCCGATAGCGCTTACAGGCTTTACAAATGGTATATTCAGTGCAGCATTCGGATTTGTTGTGGCTTTCTTTGCCATGGCATCACTTGACAAAACCAAGAACAGCCTTGCGATTCTGGGAGGCATCTTAGGCTTTATCGGTACAGCCATTGGCGTATTTATTATTTTTATTACATATATCAAAGAGTAAAAGGTTATGACGGCTTCTGAAAGAACTTTAGATGACAGATTATATTTCTATGGAGTGATTGCTTTTATAGCATTTGCGGTATTTGGTGCGGTTTTGCTGGCTTTGGATTATAACGGAGTAACCCTTCCATATTGTCTGTTTAATAAGATAACAGGTCTGTATTGTCCGGGCTGTGGAGGGACAAGGTCAGTGAGGGCATTGCTTCACGGACATTTAATCAAGTCACTATGGTATCATCCGTTTGTATTTTACGGAGCGGTGATGTATGCAATATATATGATTACGAATACTATAAAAAGGTATATCAATCATAACTTTTACGGCATGAAGTATAAGGATATATATATTTATATCTGGATAGCAATTTTATTTTTAAATGTTATAATAAGAAACATCATGCTGGTTAAGTTTAATATTTCATTAGACTATTTTAAATGAATGACAGACTTCTGATACGTTGTATCAGAGGTCTGTTTTTCACCGTGTAAAAAAACGATTTTTTGAGTTGAAGGATGGGCAATATGACAAACGATTTGACTAAAGGTAATATACTAAAGCAGATTATCAGCTTTACGATACCGATACTGCTTACAAATATTTTTCAGAACTTATACAATGCGGTGGACTCTGCAATCGTGGGTCATTTTGCCGGAAACAGTACATTTGCGGCGGTAAGCTCCACCGGTTCGATTACCTTCTTTGTGTTTGGCTGGGCGATGGGAATTAATAATGGTTTTGCCATTATGATTGCACAGCGGTTCGGTGCAAGAGATGAAAAGGGTGTGCGCCATTATACCGCCATGTCGCTTTATCTTTGCATAATTATGACTGTACTTATGACGGTGTCGCTTTTAATTGCAAATGCTCCGATACTGAGGCTTATGCAGACGCAGGAATCGTTGTTTGAAGATACATATATTTATTTGAAGGTGATATATATCGGGCTTGCTGCGACGATAGCGTATAATTTTCTTGCAGCGCTGCTTCGCTCGCTCGGAGACAGCAGGGCGCCGTTAATATTCCTTTTGATATCTTCAGGAATAAATTTTGTGCTGGATATGCTTTTTGTTGCAGTGTTTAAATATGGTGCGGCGGGCGCGGCGGCAGCCACTGTCATTTCACAGGGTGCATCAGCAATACTCTGTCTGTTTTATATTGCAAAAAAATTTCCGATACTCAGGCTTCACAGAGAGGATATGGGCTTTTCAATAAGAAGCGCCGGAAGACTTCTGGGACTCGGTATACCTATGGCGCTGCAGTTTTCGATAACAGCCATAGGAACCATGATAGTTCAGGTGGCGTTAAACAGGCTTGGAGAAGTATACATCACGTCATACGGCGCATGCAGCAAGATACAAAATATCACGTCACAGTTCTTTACTGCATTCGGAAGCTGCATTGCAACGTTTACAGGGCAGAATGCGGGCGCGAACAGGATGGACAGGGTAAAACAGGGCGTAAAAATCACAGTTATCCTCACTCTTATCTGCAGCGTTGTGGATATCATTCTGATGACATGCTTCGGAAGTGGATTAGTAAGAATATTTGTGGATGAGGTTGATGACGAGCTGCTTAGAGTATCGCAGCAGTATTTCAACGTAATGGCGTGGTTCTATCCATTCCTTTCGCTTATATTTGTCTACAGAAATGTGCTTCAGGGCATGGGCAACGGTTTTGTGCCTATGGTCGGCGGCATACTTGAGCTTGTGGCAAGAGTGCTGGCGGTAGTTCTGCTTTCAGGACCGTTCGGATACATGGGCGTATGTGCGGCAAATCCACTGGCATGGATATCTGCGCTGATACCGCTGATACCGGTCTACTATTATACGATGTATGTGAAGCCGAAGAAAAAGGCGGCAGGAAGCCGGACATAAAAGAATTATTATATGGGTGCACTCACAAGCCTGAAGCGGGGCTTCTGAGAGCGCTCCCTTTTAAAAAAAGACCGATGTTTAGCCGGACTTCACATAAAAAGACCGGTGCAAAGCCGGACTTCACATAAAAAAGGCGGGTGTTTAGCTGAACTTCACATAAAAAAGACCGGTGCAAAGCCGGTCTTTACTCATATTATTGTGCAAGTATATCAAGTGCAGTAACAACGCCCAACAGCTTATCCCTTGGTGAGCCGTTTTCGGTGATAAGTATCATTGCGATGCGCTCGCCCTTTCTGAATGCGTTTTCAAATATTTCCTCAGCTTCAGGCAGATATGTGTTTCTGTCTACGAAAATATACCGGTGGCTTTTGCGTCCCTGAAGCGAAAGGAAATCCTTTATGTCCTTAAATCTCAAATCTTCACTAAGAGCCGGAACATCATTGGACAGCAGATAATTAAAAACGGAGTTTTCACTGAAAATGCCCGCTACCTTGTTGTTTGCCAGAATCGGCACATGCGAATAGCCGTTCTCTTTCATCGCCCTCATGGTGTTTACAACATGGCTGTCCATCGTGCGCCAGTATATGTCCTTGAACTTAGTCGCAATCGTCAGACACTTGGTAGGATTTTTTATTCTGTAAATAGTATCGCTTAAAAGCTCAATCATCTCGTCTGTAGGCTCAATTGTAAAGCTTTCAGGAAAGCTTATATTGTGCTGCATAAGATTTCTGACATTGCGGCAGTAGAAAAGCTTGGTCTGTATATCGGCAAAACGCTCCATGCGCTCAAGCTCCGCAATTGCGCGCCCGTCCTCCTTCAAATGGTATGCAGCAACGGCCGCCATCTCAAGTTCTTTATATTTTTCAAGGAATAAATCGGATTTTGTCATATGTATCACCTCGTAAAATGATAAGTTTATTATAACATTGTATGCCCGACAGGGAAATATATTTTTGAAAAAACATAAAATTCAGCAATACTTGGTCTTTAAAAATTATTTATTTAAAAACAGCGTAAATACAAGGCTTTTTAATCATAGCTGCACGAAAATACAATTTGTTTTGAACTGAAAATGCACGAAAATACGATTTGCTGCATCCAATATACACCATCAAAAGTCAGATACTATATTTTCATAATTATACATGAAAGTTTTTGCAATAAATATTATAGAATTGTTATTATGCAAAAAAGTCATACATAATAGAAGGTTTTATATATAATGACGGGGAGAAGAAATAACATTCGCTCTTGACGTAATTTCTTTTATGCATGATAATATGTAAAGATACGCTAGTGAACAGGAGGATTTTAAAGTGATTCGTTTATTTGATAATGGTGCATACCTTTTAAATGGCACAGAAATCATTGAAGATAATGCAGAGGGCAAGGCTGTCCTTGCAGCTAAGCTCGGTGCTGCACCTGAGAAAAAGGAGGCGGCGAAGAATACTATCGCTTACGGTATTCTTGAAAGCCACAATACATCAGGCAATATGGAGAAGCTTAAGATTAAGTTTGACAAGCTTACTTCACATGATATTACATACGTCGGAATTATTCAGACATGCCGTGCCAGCGGTATTGAGAAGTTCCCGATACCTTACGTGCTCACAAACTGCCACAACAGTCTTTGTGCGGTTGGCGGCACAATTAATGAGGATGACCACATGTTTGGTCTTACCTGTGCGAAGAAGTTTGGCGGCGTGTATGTTCCGCCTCATCAGGCAGTTATTCACCAGTTTGCAAGAGAGATGCTTGCAGGCTGCGGCAATATGATTCTCGGCTCAGACAGCCATACACGCTATGGCGCGCTTGGTACCATGGCTATGGGCGAGGGCGGTCCTGAGCTTGTAAAGCAGCTGCTTAACAGAACCTATGATATTAATATGCCGGGTGTTGTAGGTGTGTATATGACGGGTGCGCCTGCAAAGGGCGTAGGCCCTCAGGACGTTGCGCTTGCTATTATCGGTGCAGTATTTAAGAATGGCTATGTCAAGAACAAGGTTATGGAGTTCGTAGGACCGGGCGTTGCAAGCTTAAGCGTGGATTTCAGAATTGGCGTTGACGTTATGACTACAGAAACTACCTGCCTTTCATCAATCTGGAGAACTGATGAGAAGGTTGAGGAGTGGCTTTCGGTTCATGGACGTGCTGATGCTTATTCAGAGCTTAATCCGGGTGCGGTTACATATTATGACGGTCTTATTTATATTGATTTAAGCGAGATTAAGCCAATGATTGCGCTTCCGTTCCATCCAAGTAACACTTATACCATTGATGAGTTCAATGCAAATATTATGGACATCCTTGCAGAGTGTGAGGCAAGAGCGAAGGTAAGCCTTGGAGACAAGGTTGATTTCAAGCTTACCGACAAGGTAAGAAACGGCAGAATGTACGTTGAACAGGGCGTTATCGCAGGCTGCGCAGGCGGTGGTTTTGAGAATATCTGTGCCGCTGCAGATATCCTTAAGGGTAAGAATATCGGTGCGGATGCATTTACACTTAGCGTATATCCTGCAAGTACTCCTATTTACATGGAGCTTATTAAAAATGGTGCTGCTGCTGCTCTTCTTGAGACTGGCGCAATTCTTAAGACTGCCTTCTGCGGACCTTGCTTCGGTGCCGGAGATACTCCTGCAAACAATGCATTCAGTATCCGTCATTCAACAAGAAACTTCCCTAACCGTGAGGGTTCAAAGCTTCAGAGCGGTCAGATTTCATCTGTTGCACTTATGGATGCGCGCTCAATTGCTGCAACCGCTGCAAATAAGGGTTATCTTACACCGGCAACAGACCTTGATATTGAATTTACATCACCAAAGTATTTCTTTGATAAGACAATATATGAGAACAGAGTATTTGACAGCCACGGCGTGGCAGACCCGGATGTTGAGATTCAGTTCGGTCCGAATATCAAGGACTGGCCGGAAATGTCAGCGCTTACAGACAATATGCTTTTAAAGGTGGTTTCGGAGATTCATGACCCTGTAACAACTACAGATGAGCTTATCCCTTCAGGCGAGACCTCATCATACCGTTCAAATCCTCTCGGACTTGCAGAGTTCACGCTTTCAAGAAAGGACCCTGCTTATGTAGGACGTGCGAAGGAGGTACAGGCTGCAGAGAAGGCAAGAGTTGCGGGCGGCTGCCCTTGCGATGCATTTGCTGAGCTTAAGCCTGTTATGGATACTGTTAAGGCTGCTTACCCGGGTGTAAACCATGATAATATCGGTATCGGAAGCACAATCTTTGCTGTCAAGCCGGGAGACGGCTCGGCAAGAGAGCAGGCTGCTTCATGCCAGAAGGTGCTTGGCGGCTGGGCAAACATTGCAAATGAGTATGCAACAAAGCGTTACCGTTCAAACCTTATCAACTGGGGTATGATACCATTTATTATTGACGAGGGCGAGCTTCCGTTTAAGAATGGCGACTACATTTTCATTCCAGACATCAAGGCTGCAATCATTTCAAAGGCTTCCGTAATTCCTGCATTCGTTGTTGCGGACGGCAAGTTAAAGCCATTTGATTTAAAGCTGGGTGAGCTTACAGATGACGAGAGAAAGATAATTCTTGACGGCTGCCTGATTAACTATTATAAGGAGAACTAAAAAATTCAGGACAGTTGTCGGATTAGTTATTACAAAGAAAATTTAAAATAACATTGACATTAAAAAATAAAAATGCTGGGTTGCAAAAGATATTTTTGCAGCTTGGCATTTTTTGATAAATGACCGGCGCAAGCTGCTCTATAGCAGTGCAGCGCCTAAAATCAGGAGGAATATTACATGAAAGCATTATTTATCGGGGGAACAGGCACTATAAGTGCGGCAATAGTAAGAAGGCTTGTTAATGAACTTGGCTGGGAGGTATGGCTCTTAAACCGCGGCAACAGAAGTTCAGTAGTGCCGGACGGTGTGCATCAGATTATTGCTGATATACATGATGAAGCGGATGTAGCAGAAAAAATCAAGGATATGAGCTTTGATACAGTCTGCGAGTTTATCGGATTTACGGTTGAGGATGTCGAACGTGACTACAGGCTGTTTAAGGACAAGACAAAGCAGTATATTTTCACAAGCTCTGCTTCGGCGTATCACAAGCCGGCTGCAAGCTACATTATTACCGAGGGCACGACGCTTGCAAATCCATACTGGCAGTATTCGAGAAACAAGATTGCCTGTGAAGAATTTTTGATGGAAAAGTACAGAACCGAGGGCTTCCCGGTTACTATCGTAAGACCGAGCCACACCTATGATGAGCGAAGCATTCCGGTCGGCGTTCATGGCAAAAACGGCTCATGGCAGGTGGTTAAAAGAATGATGGAGGGTAAAAAGGTTATCATTCAGGGAGACGGAACGTCGCTTTGGACCCTGACATTTAATTCAGACTTCGCAATCGGCTATACAGGACTTATGGGCAACAGACATGCAATCGGTGAGGCGTTCCAGATTACCGGAGACGAGGCGCTATCATGGAATCAGATTCATCAGACTATTGCCGATGCCTTAGGCGTAAAGCTTGATGCATATTGTGTGTCGGCGCAGTTTCTTGCCGCTGTTGGAGATAAGTATGGCTTTGATTTTGAGGGCGGTCTGATTGGAGACAAATCGGTATCAGTAGTATTTGACAACAGCAAATTAAAACGTGCAGTGCCTGATATGCAGACAAAGGTCAGGTTTGATCAGGGTGTCAGAATTGCACTTAACTATATTCTTGAGCATCCTGAATGTCAGAGGGATGATCCGGAGTTCGATGCATGGTGCGATAAAGTGATAGAAGTGTTAGAAAGGGCGAAAGAAGAGATATAGCAGAGCTTAATAAGGCATGAATCTTAAATAATGAATTTTATAAAAATTTTTATAAAAAATTTTTGAAAAAGATTGACAGAGTTTTACTGAATAAAGCTTTAGAAAAATAGTATTCTGTAAAGATAAACAAGGGCCCGGCAGAAAAATGGATTGCTGGACCCTTGTGTTAGCATAGACAATATAATCTAAAAACTGTATTCTATTGAGTTGAAAATTCCGTTGCCTTTTCTTTTGCCAGCATCTTTACAGCTTCAAGAGTAAGTCCTGAAAATTCAGCTATGTCCTCAAAAGTGATTCTGCCGGATTTAATCATGCGAAGTGCAGTCGTTTTAGAATTTTCAAGCCTTCCGGCTTTGACTCCTTCAAGCCTTCCGGCTTCGTGTCCTACCTCAATTCCTTCAAGTCTGCCCATTTTAAAGCTCTCTTCTCTGACTTCATCAAATATTTTGCTCATTTTACTGTTCCCCTCCGTTCTTTCCTTAAAAAATCTTGTCCTTGCCGCAAGAACTTCATAATACATATCGTCGGGGTTTGAACATGCAAAATCATGCATCAGCCTGCC
>JAFRXK010000002.1 GCA_017442865.1 Lachnospiraceae bacterium
AAGAGGCGATTCTATGAAAAAGGTAAAGAAAATCCCGAACTGCTGTTCATACAACAGTCCGGGTTTCACTTATAGCCAACCTTTTCAGACAGATGCCCAAATGGTTTTAGATTTAAAACTTTCTTATGAGCACCCGCCTAAAGCGCGGAAGGCTTTCTTTTATATAAGCTTTCTCTGCACAAATGGCTTAAGAAAAACGGACTTATTCTATATAAAACAGATGTAACTGTTACGCTTAGTTATTTGCTTATATTTGAGTGATTATTGCTGACTGCTCGACTAAACCAACGTGGAGAGCAGGCGTCTGCATACAAAAAACCGCTGCATTAATTATTGCAGCGGTTCAGTTTGTTTTTATATATCTCAGATTTTTTCCATATGTTTTAAGCCATTTGTGCCACTTATCGTACTCCGGATAAACGCGCCGCACCTCGGCGTAAAAGGCAGCGGAATGGTTCATGTGTTTGCGGTGGCAGAGTTCGTGGACTATAACACTGTCCAACACTTCGACCGGCGCGCGCATCAGGATGCAGTTGAAATTAAGGTTGCCCTGAGCGGAACAGCTCCCCCAGCGCGTTTTTTGATTTCTGATACTGATGCGGCCGTATGTCACGCCAACCAGGCGCGCATAATACGCCACCCTGTCCGGGATCACTTTCTTGGCCTGTTTGGCCAGGGCCTTGATCTGTTCGTCAGAAAGCGGCACCATGCCCGGCTCCGGCATCTGAGAAGCGAATTTCTCCAGCTGCTGCTCTATCCAGTCACGTTTCTGCTCCACGAATGCATCTATCACAGCCTTAGGCATCCAGTTGGGCGCTTTAACTACCAGTCCTTCTTCAGTTATCTGCAGGCTGATGCTCCTGCGTCTGCCTCTTACTAATTTATAATCCATCTGTCAGATAATCCTGCAGCTGTCCCTGCAGCGACGGTGAGCAATTTACGGTCACTGCGATGCCTTCAGGTACATATTCCTTTGAAATGATATGAGCTTCCTTATGGAGCCTGTCGACCAGGTCGCCTCGGCTGAATGGGATGACTGCCTTCAGCGTCCTGTTGCCTACGTAAACTGCGTCAATGATCATATCCAGCAGTTCTTCCAGCCCCTGGCCTGTCTCTGCTGAAATCCAGATTTCTTCCTGCCTGATCTTGGGCAGGGCGTCGAAAACCTCAGGGATAAGATCTGCCTTGTTCATGACGTTGATCCTTGGAATCGTGTCCGCCCCGAGTTCTTTCAGTGTCTCTTCTGTAACCTTCCTGTGCTGCCTCCAGTATGGATCTGAAGCGTCCAGCACTACCAGTATCAGATCTGAAGACGCGGCCTCTTCCAGCGTAGACCTGAACGCCTTGATGAGTGAATGAGGCAGGTTCTCAATAAAACCTACTGTGTCTGAAAGCAGGAAATCCTTGTTGCCCTCCACGCTGATCCTTCTGATGGACGTGTCGAGGGTCGCGAACAGCATATCCCTCTGGAACACCTGCTTCTCTTCGGTGCTGCCGCTCCTTTCGAGGAGCTTATTCATCAGCGTGGATTTGCCGGCATTCGTATATCCTACCAGAGCAACGTTGGGAATATCCGCCTTACTTCTGCCCTGCCTCTGCACGTTCCTGGTCCTGGTGATCGTATCCAGTTCTCTTGAGAGCTCCGCAAGCCTCTGGCTGATATGTCTTCTGTCAAGCTCCAGCTGGGTTTCACCAATACCTCTGTTAGACTGGCTGCCTGAGCTGCCTGCCTGTCTGCCCAGATGCTGCCACATTCCGGACAAACGCGGGAGCATATACTGCAGATATGCGGATTCCACCTGAAGCCTGGCCTCACGTGTCCGGGCCCTTCTGGAGAATATTTCCAGTATCAGATTCGTTCTGTCCCAGATTTCCGCCTTGACTTCTCTCTGAAGGTTCTTGAGCTGGGCGGGACTTAAGTTGCCTTCGAAAACGCAGTACTGAACGCCGGTCTCATTGACCATCTGCGCCAGTTCCTCCACCTTGCCCTTACCGAAATACGTGCCGGCCTCAGGGTGCGGCAGATGCTGTCTGATAACATCCACAGCCTCCATGTCGCATGCCTCAATAAGGCTCAGCATCTCTTCCATACTGTGCTCAAAATCTTCGCTGGCGTCTGTTTCCAGTCCTGCCAATATTACTTTTGTCTTTTCTTCGAAATTATCCATTAATGCTTTACACAATCCAGAAGAGAATTATATTTGATATTCTCAGTCGTATATGTGTATTTTCTTCCGTTAGAATTAGTATATAAAACGCCTATTCCCGTTGTATATTGGGTACCGTCTTTTTCATATGGTTTCAGCCAAATATCCAGTGTACTCCCGTTGCCATAATCAATGTGGATGCCTGGCTGAGGCTCTTCCGCTTTCTTATAATAATCAATATCATCCCTGTATGAAATACTTCTGTAAAGCGCAAAGACTTCATCTCCGCTTATGCTGTAAGTTTCTCCGTCCAGAGTGCAGGTGGCAGTATTATTTCTTTCAGCATAGGTAGTATCCGTAGAAAGATTTTTAATATATGAAATATACCTGTTCCTTGTGGAAATAGGTATCGTGATCATAACAACCAAAGCTGCTACAAACAAAACCACACCTGCTATAACGAGGGCGATGGTTTCTTTCTTTTTCTTCATATCCTTTTCATTTGAAAGCCTTAAAAAAGGATTCGGTTTCTTGTCTGCCATTATATGCCTCCTTTCCGTGCTGACAGTATAGCATATATTCTTGAGCAAATTCAGTAAAATATGCTAAACTGTTTCAAAAGGAGTTTTATTATGCAATACCGAAATGACAGAAACGGTGTGCCCCTGTCCATTCTTGGATACGGCTGCATGCGTTTCACGAAAAACGGCAGATCGTTTGATTTAGGCAAAGCTGAGCAGGAGCTGATGGAAGCATACCGGCTCGGCGTTAATTATTATGACACCGCTTATATATATTCCGGCAGCGAAGCACTGATAGGTGAAGTATTCGAGAAAAACGGCATCCGTGATAAAATCAAAATTGCCACCAAGCTGCCGCAGTATCTGGTGGGCTCTACTGCGTCATCAGACCGCTATTTTAACGAGGAGCTCAAGCGCCTGCGCACAGAATATATTGACTATTATCTGATGCACATGATCACGGACTTAGCCCAGTGGGAAAAGCTTGAGCGCATTGGTATGAAGGAGTGGATTGCCGACAAGAAGGCCAAAGGCCAGATCCGCAACATTGGATTCTCTTACCATGGCGACACAGAGAACTTCCTGAAAGTGCTGAACGCATATGACTGGGACTTCTGCCAGATCCAATATAATTATGTAGACGTGCATACCCAGGCAGGTATGGAAGGCCTCAAGGCAGCTAACGCAAAGGGCATCCCTGTTATCATCATGGAGCCGCTCCGAGGCGGCAAGCTGGTCTCAATGCTCCCTGCTGAAGCCAAACAGCTGATTGCAAGTGATCCGTCAGGTTATTCGCCTGCTGAGCTCGCCTTCCGCTGGCTATGGGATCAGCCTGAAGTCACCTGCGTGCTCTCCGGCATGAATTCTCTGGAAATGGTCCGTGAGAACTGCCAGGCAGCTGACACCGCAGCTGCAGGAGCATTTACGCCTGAACAGCATGCTCTCGTTCAGAAGATCCGTGACATCTTCCTGAACGCCACCAAGGTTGGCTGCACGGAATGCCGCTATTGCATGCCTTGTCCAAAGGGAGTTAACATACCGGGCATCTTCCGCTGCTACAATTTAATGTTTACTGAAAATAAAGGTTCCGGACGCAAAGAATACATGCAGACTATTGCGCTGAACGGCGACCCTTCATTCGCTACCCAATGCATCGGCTGCGGCAAATGCGAGCAGCACTGTCCGCAGCATATCCCAATCCGCGAGAAACTGAAAGAAGCAGACCGCGCGCTGAGGCCGCTGCCATACAGGATTGCCCTGCCTATTGCCCGCCGCATTATGCTGCATAAGAAATAAGAGGCTTTGATATGAAACGAATAATGCTCAGATCTGTTTATGACGCTTTTGATTATGTGATGGCGCACTACGCCCCTTTCGGCATGGAAGAAATGGCCGAGAAGCAGGACACCTACGCGGTCATCTCTATTCAGGACACCCACACAGGCGGCTTCGGTTTTGAATTCCGTCCAAACAAATACTGTCAGGGCGCGCTGACGCTCTATTTTGATGACATTATTAAAGAGGTGCCCGGCGCAGTAATGTTCAGCGAAGACCAGGCGCGGCAGATCATTGATTTCGTTGAGGCAAATAAATCCGCCGAAACCCTGCTCATTCACTGCTACGGAGGTGAGTCGCGCTCACGTGCCGTGGCGGCCTTCGTAACCAAGATGCTCGGTGCGGACAATTCCAAATACTTCGAGACCGGTCATCCGAACCAAATTGTTTATGACACATTGATAAAGGTCTGGACAAAAAAGTAATTAAAAAAGGTGCTGCCATAACTGACAGCACCTTCAATTATCTTATATGTCCATTGCCCTTAATAATATATTTATATGTATTCATTTCTCTGAGTCCCATCGGGCCCCTGGCGTGGAGTTTCTGCGTGGAAATACCGATCTCGCAGCCAAGTCCGAATTCACCGCCGTCCGTAAATCTTGTTGAAGCATTTACATAGACTGCCGCGCTGTCAACCAGCGCCGTAAATTTGTTCGCGGCCGCCTCGTCTTCGGTCACTATCGCGTCGCTGTGACCTGTCGAATGCGCGCGGATGTGCGCGATTGCCTCATCAACTGAATCTACGCATTTAACAGCGAGGATATAATCCAAAAACTCTGTATCAAAGTCTTTCTCACCTGCAGGTGTTCCTTCGATGATGCCTGCAGCAGTCTCGTCCAATCGCAGTTCAACAGGAATCTGTCCTGCGGCTGCTCTTTTATCCACCAACGCTTCCTTGACCATAGGCAGAAATTCACCAGCAATAGCTTTATTCACAACCAGCACCTCTTCCGCGTTGCATACGCTCGGCCTGCTGGTCTTGGCATTAATGATAATATTAACAGCTTTCTGCAGGTCCGCCTGCTCATCTACATAAACATGGCAGATGCCCGTGCCCGTTTCAATACATGGAACCGTCGCATTGTCCACACAGGCCTTGATCAGTCCTGCGCCTCCGCGTGGAATCAGCAGATCCACATATTCAGGAGAGGTCATCAGCTCTGTAGCGCTCTCCCTGGATGTGTCATCTACCAGGTTGATAACGGAAGGATCAAGTCCCGCAGTCTTCACGCCTTCCTTCAGCGCGTCCATGATCGCATGCGCGGTCCTGGCGGCCTCCTTGCCCCCTCTCAGCACGCAGGCATTGCCGCTCTTGAAAGTGAGCGCTGCCGCATCGGCTGTAACGTTCGGACGGCTCTCATAAATGATCGCTATAACGCCCATCGGCACGGAAACCTTCTGTATCTTCAGGCCCGGCTGTGGTTCGGTCTCTTCAATCACACTGCCCACAGGGTCAGGCAGATCAACTACCTCGCGGATGCCCTTGGCCATGCCCGCAATGCGGTCTTCGTTGATCATCAGGCGGTCCAGCATGACATCTGAAATCCTGCCTTTAGCCGCGCCCATGTCCTCCTTGTTCGCCGCGAGAATCTCAGGCGTATGCGCTTCCAGCGCCGCTGCCATTGCTTCCAGCGCAGCGTTCTTCTGTTCGGTTGTATATGAGGCCACTGCCAGTGAAGCCTCTTTGGCTGCCGCCAGCATATCTGTAGTTTTCATAATAATCTCCTATTTAGATGTGAACTTGGTGCCCACCGGTTTTCCGTCCATGATATCGTACAGATTCTCAGGCACTGAGCCGTTGGCGATGATCATTGTAATGCCTGCTCCCATACAGATCTCTGCAGCCTGCAGCTTGGTAACCATACCACCGGTGCCGAGCATTGTGCCCTTCTCTCCCGCCAGCGCCTTGATTTCGTCTGTTATTTCCGATACCTCTGAAATCAACTGAGCGTCTGCGTCCTTCTTGGGATCGGCGGTGTAGAGTCCTTCAATGTCAGAGAGCAGGATTAAGGTGTCTGCCTTGACCAGTCTGGCCACCAGCGCACCCAGGGTATCGTTATCACCGATGACAATCTCTTCAGTCGCGATGGTGTCATTTTCATTAATGATCGGCAGCGCGCCGTAATCCAGCAGGCGGTCGATCGTGTTCGTCAGATTGGACCTTCTCTGATCGTTTTCAATATCGGTGCCGGCGATCAGAATCTGTGCCACAGTATGGTGGTACTGTTCGAACAGCTTGTCATACACATACATCAGCTCGCACTGGCCGACTGCTGCAGCCGCCTGCCTGCCGGGAACATCCTCAGGTTTTTTGGTCAGACCCAGTTTGCCGACTCCCATGCCGATCGCGCCGGATGAAACGATAATGATTTCATGTCCGGCATTCTTGATGTCGCTGATAACCTCGCACAGTTTCTCCACGCGGCGGATATTCAGATTGCCCGTTCTGTGGGTCAGAGTGCTCGTTCCGATCTTGATTACTATACGCATAGCCGCTCCTCTTTACTGATTTAAAGTGATAATGCAAGCATTATACTACCAAAGTCTTAAGAAGGCAAATAAAAAAGTTGTTGACATACTATGTGACGCGTAGTATTATGCAACAGGAGGTAATATATGGACATTCAGATCAAGCGAGGGCTCCTGGACGTATGCGTCCTGGCCGCAATTAAAAATAAAGATTCGTACGGCTATCAGATAATCAAAGATATGAAGCCGTACATGCAGATTTCCGAATCCACGCTCTACCCCATACTGAGGAGGCTGGAGGAAGGAGGTTTCCTGACCGTTTACTCTGTGGAGCACAACGGCCGGCTGCGAAAGTATTACCGTATCACCAAGAATGGTCTGAGACGTCTGAATGAATTTACCGACGAGTGGAAAGAGATAATGCAGGTGTACCAGTTCATCACCCGCGAAGACTGATAAACGGAAGAGTAAAAGTTATGAAAAAACAAGAATTCCTTAATGAAATATCTGCCCGCCTGAATGGTCTGCCCGACGAAGAAATCCGCAGGTCTATCGACTACTTCAGCGAAATGATCGATGACCGCATGGAAGACGGAATGAGCGAAGAAGAAGCCGTTGAGGCTGCCGGCAGCGTAGACGATGCCGTAAACGAAATTCTCAAGGATGTCCCCCTGACCAAGGTAATCAAGGCCAAGGCTTCTACCCGCAGGAAGCTCAGGGCGTGGGAAATTGTGCTTTTGATAATCGGCTCTCCTATATGGTTCCCGCTGCTGCTCTGCTTCGTAATCCTGATCTGGGTTATTTACATAATTATCTGGGCCATTGTGGTTTGCTTCTGGGCTGTTGTTCTTGCCTTCCTGGTGGGCGGCGCAGGCGCCGTAGGCATAGGAATCTTATCATTGCCTCGCATTCCAACGGCCTTGCCTGCACTGGCGATTGCTGCCGGACTGGTGCTCATGGGCATCTCGCTGCTGCTCATCGGCCCGATGATCAAGCTGTCCAAAGTCACCGGCAAGCTCGCGAAAGTGATCGTGCTCTGGATCAAATCCTGGTTTATAGGAGGTAAGAAAAATGCGTAAAGGATATAAAGTTCTGGTAATTATCGGAATATGCTTGATTGCAGCGGGACTGACCATTTCCATCATTACGCTGGCCATAAACGGATTCCGCGTAAACAGGCTTCTGCCCACAAATCCGGAAGAATCAGAAATAAACAGAATAGAACAGACCATCACTGAAAAGGTCGACAACATAAAGATTGAAGCTGTAGAAGACAATGTGATCCTGATGAAAGCTGACGACGGCGTCTTCCGCGTACTCTATGCCGAGAGAGCTAATGTTAAATATACTTTCTCCGTCACGAACGGCACCTTAAAACTTTCGCGCAATGACGTTGACTGGAGCAGGCCCGGCAACTGGCTGTCCAACCTGATTGAAAACATTCAAGACGGATTATATGGCGCGACCAGGGACATCATCATTTACCTGCCGGAGACATCTTACAAGACCTTAGAATTAACCAGTGTGTCGGGTAATATCGTTTTGGAAGAGAACTTTTCTTTTGTAAATGCCGCATTAACAGATGTCAGCGGAAACATAACGCTCCGCGGTATTAACCCAACTGGCACATTGGCCATAGCAACCACTTCGGGAAACATTTTCATCGAAAATGTAAATTCCGGCATGACAACTTTCGCAGCAGTCTCCGGAGCGGTCACCTTGAAAAATTCAGTATTTGAGTCTATCACGGGTTCAACCGTCAGCGGCGAAGTCGTACTGGAATATATTGAAGCAGAAAACTTAGATTTTGAGACAACCAGCGGCGATGTGACCGGCCGCGTCCGCGAGGCCCAGGATTTCCACTGCGAAACGACCAGCGGAGAAATATCCGTCCCAACAGGCGGCACTAATCCATGGTACATAGAAACAGTCAGCGGTGACATAAATATCACAAAATAAAAAAAGACGGCTTAGCCGTCTTTTTATTTATATTCTATTCCGAAGTATTTTTTCAGGAGCTCCGGCAGTTCCGCCTCATCATACTCTCTCTTGGTTTCTATTCTATCTTTTGTGATCGTCAGCGTATTGCCGCTGATCTGTACCATGCCATTCTGTGTGATGATGCTCAGCAGACGCTTCGTCCGGAAAATGCCGGTCTCAATGCTCAGCAGCTCCGTGCAATACGCCGTAAAGTCCTTCGGGACCATCGCCGCCGGCACAAACAGAACATAAAAATTATTGACATCATTGCGTGCCATTTTCCAGCCCCGGCTGCCTTCTTCAACCCAGTAACACACACCGTTCGCGGTCTGCTTCTCTCCTGTTGTCGGAAGCGCGCAAGCAGGTTTCAGGCCTCCCAGACCGACATCACAGAAAAAATCTTGATTGTCCAGCCTGACCATTATCGCCATATGATACAGGCCTCTTGGCCTGACATCTGACGGAACTGCGTTGCGGCAGATTATGCCATATGCATCGAACCCCAGCCCCTTCAGCAGCAGCATAAAAGCACTGTTCAGCTCAAAACAAAAGCCTCCGCGGCGGTTAACCACAATCTTCTCAAACAAAGCCTCCGGTTTCAGATCAACTTTGCCCCAGCCCTCATAAGGAGCCAGGTCCTCAAAAGGAACCGTGCACTGATGCTTAAAGATCAGCTGATTCAGATTATCCAGAGTGACCTGCCCATCAAAAGATGCGTCCATGCGTTTAAGATACGCCTCGCACTCTTCTTTCGAATAACCATCAAACGTGAAATCGAACATGTTCTTTTCTCCTTTGATAAAAGAATACACATTACTCAAGTATCAATCAAGTGCCTAATCCAGATAAAACCTCAGTTTCTTTTCGACCGCCCTCGTATTCAGCGGCTGCTCCGAAGTCTCGTATGTAACAATCAGCCTGTCGCCCAGATAAATCCCGTTTCTTTCATATACTGCAATCCTTTTGAAAGCGTTTATCAAATAGTCCTCGTCATCCATCATTCCCAGATGTTCCAGGTAAATAACCTTTCTCTTCCTGACATTCAATGTCGTAAAATCAGGATGCAGCATGACCCCGTCCTGAAGATACAGCGGCATCTCGTAGAAATACGGATATTGCAGCCTGTCCAGCATATCCGCGATCACAATTTCTGACTTGGATCTCACTCTGTCTCCTTTGCCCGTATAAAACTCCGGTGCCCCATCCGCGAACTGCCTCCGCTCATACTTTTGCTCAAGCCACTTCCTGGCATATTCCTCGTCCGTAATGATTTCCGGCACGACCAACTGCTGTCTCAGAGGTGAAAGGCTTTTGAATATTTCTTCGGGCTTTGGCGTTTTTAAGTTGATAATCTGCTGCAGCAGTGATAATTCTTCTTTTGCCGCCTTAACCAATTCTGCATCATATGCCTTTTGTGCCAGTGCCCTGGCTAAATTTCGTTCTTCAACGGAGATATATTTCCCACAATCTCCTCTTCCGCCGGTTCTGTGATAATATTGCACAGAGTTGTTTGACTTTCCTATTCGCAGACACCCTTCAGGTGATTTTTCTAACCTTTTCGATGCATTTTTAATAATAATATTTAGTTCGCTGATTCGCTTTTCAATTTCTGATAAATAATATTCCATTTTTATTCTTCCTCTTTCTGAAATTACGTACAACAAATGTTGTTTTGCTCTAAGTAGTACGTAATTAAGGTGTTGCATTAATATGCCTTACGTACTACTTTTATCTTTTTTTAGATGTAGTTCGTAAAAAAACAATCCGTTTACAATGGATTTACGAACCACTTTTTAGTTTTTTTGAATGTAGTACGTAAACCCGAAGGATAAATGAGAAAAGCTTACGAACTACATGTATTATTTGTTCAATTGTAGTACGTAACGCGGTTTGTCATTAACTACCATTTACGTACTACATTAAGCTAAATTGGGGATTATGTACGTAGTTCAGCCAGTGAACCACTTGAAAAATATTTAGAATAGGCTATAGATCAGCCTGAAGATGAAATGATAAGGGGCAGGATTGCTCCTGCCCCTCAGCTTTTAAGATTTAAGTATTGAATTACTCAATGATTGAAGCGACTTTGCCTGAACCTACTGTACGGCCGCCTTCACGGATAGCGAAGCCAAGGCCTTCTTCCATAGCGATCGGGTGAATAAGTTCAACTGTCATGGTGATGTGGTCACCAGGCATGCACATTTCTGTGCCAGCTGGAAGGTTGCAAACACCGGTAACGTCAGTTGTTCTGAAATAGAACTGTGGACGATAGTTGTTGAAGAATGGTGTATGACGGCCACCTTCATCTTTTGTTAATACGTAAACCTCACCAGTGAATTTCTTGTGGCAGCTTACTGTACCTGGTTTGCAGATAACCTGTCCACGCTCAACTTCGTCACGGTTAACACCACGAAGAAGAACACCGATGTTATCACCAGCCTGAGCCTCATCAAGAAGCTTACGGAACATTTCAATACCGGTACATACGGTCTTTCTAACGTCCTCACGGATACCCATGATTTCAACTTCTTCCTGAGTATGAAGAACACCACGCTCTACTCTACCTGTTGCAACAGTACCACGACCTGTGATTGTGAATACGTCCTCAACTGGCATAAGGAATGGCTTATCTACTGCACGCTGTGGTGTTGGGATGTAGCTGTCAACTGCGTCCATGAGCTCAAGGATCTTGTCCTGCCACTCTGGATCACCTTCGAGAGCCTTAAGAGCTGAACCTCTGATAATTGGGATGTCATCGCCAGGGAAGTCATACTCGTTAAGAAGATCTCTAATGTCCATCTCAACAAGGTCTAATAACTCTTCGTCATCAACCATGTCGCACTTGTTCATGAATACTACGATGTAAGGAACACCTACCTGACGAGCAAGAAGGATGTGCTCTCTTGTCTGAGCCATAACACCATCAGTAGCAGCAACAACGAGGATAGCACCATCCATCTGAGCAGCACCTGTGATCATGTTCTTTACATAGTCAGCATGTCCTGGGCAGTCTACGTGAGCGTAGTGACGCTTTGGTGTCTCGTACTCAACGTGAGCTGTAGAAATTGTGATACCTCTTTCTCTCTCTTCCGGAGCCTTATCAATCTGGTCGAATGCAACCTGCTCACCTAAACCATATCTTGTATGAAGTGTGTAAGTAATAGCTGCTGTTAATGTTGTCTTACCATGATCGACATGTCCGATTGTACCAATGTTACAATGCGGTTTTGTTCTTTCGAATTTAGCCTTTGCCATTTTATAGTCCTCCTTAAATTGTGTCCGCTCTTTGGAACACTTTTCTTTATTATGATTTTTTACGTTAAAATCTGAATACCATTATAAAATAAAAACCTTATATTTTCAAGTCTTATTTTATGCATTCTTCTCGGAAAGAATCTTTTCCTGAACATTCTTTGGTACCTGCTCATACTTATCAAAGAACATTGAGTATGCAGCACGTCCCTGTGTCTTTGAACGAAGGTCTGTTGCATATCCGAACATCTCTGTAAGCGGAACATAGCACTTGATTAATTTTGAACCATTTACATCATCAAATGATTCGATACGTCCACGACGTGAGTTTACATCACCGATAACATCTCCCATGTAATCCTCAGGAGTTGTAACCTCAACTCTCATGATAGGCTCAAGAAGAACAGGGTCTGCCTTCTTCATGGCATCCTTGAATGCCATAGAACCTGCGATGTGGAATGCCATTTCTGATGAATCGACTTCGTGGTATGAACCGTCGTAAACATTTGCATGAACACCGAGTACAGGGAATCCACCAAGGATACCTGACTTTGTAGCCTCTTCGATACCCTCGCCTACAGCCGGGATATATTCCTTAGGAATAGCACCACCAACTACTGTTGACTCGAATTCGAATGTCTTCTCGCCGTTTGGATCCATAGGTTCGAAGATAACCTTACAATGTCCGTACTGTCCACGTCCACCTGACTGCTTAGCATACTTGCTGTCAACTTCAACTCTCTTAGTAATAGCTTCCTTGTAAGCAACCTGTGGCTTACCTACGTTAGCTTCTACCTTGAACTCACGAAGAAGTCTGTCAACAATAATCTCAAGGTGAAGCTCACCCATACCAGCGATAATTGTCTGTCCTGTTTCTTTGTTTGTTGAAACTCTGAATGTAGGATCCTCTTCAGCAAGCTTTGCCAAAGCCTCGCCCATCTTGTCCTGACCTGCCTTTGTCTTTGGCTCGATAGCGATATCGATAACAGGCTCCGGGAACTCCATGGACTCAAGGATAACCGGATGCTGGTCATCACAGATTGTATCACCTGTAGTAGTTGTCTTGAAGCCAACTGCTGCAGCGATATCACCTGAATAAACCTTGTCAAGCTCCATTCTCTTGTTTGCATGCATCTGAAGAATACGTCCTACACGCTCCTTCTTATTCTTTGTTGCATTTAATACATATGATCCTGAATTAAGTGTACCTGAATATACACGGAAATATGCAAGCTTACCAACGAATGGGTCAGCCATAATCTTAAATGCAAGCGCTGCGAAAGGCTCTTCATCTGATGAATGTCTTTCTACTTCGTTGCCGTCCAAATCAACACCCTTGATTGCAGGGATATCTGTCGGAGCCGGCATGTACTCAAGGATAGCATCAAGAAGCTTCTGTACGCCCTTGTTACGGTATGCTGAACCACAGCAAACCGGAACTGCTGTACACTCACATGTAGCCTTTCTTAAAGCTGCCTTAAGTGCCTCTGTTGAAGGCTCCTCGCCTTCAAGATATTCCATCATCAAATCGTCGTCTAACTCGCAGATTTTCTCTACAAGCTCTGTACGGTAAAGCTCTGCATCATCCTGCATATCCTCCGGAATATCTGTAATTGTAATGTCATCGCCCTTATCATCATTGTAGATGTAGGCTTTCATCTCAAACAAATCAATGATGCCCTTAAACTCATCCTCCTTACCGATAGGAAGCTGAAGAATAATAGCATTCTTGCCTAATCTGTTTCTAATCTGGTCTACTGCGCCATAGAAGTTAGCACCAAGGATGTCCATCTTGTTGATGAACGCCATACGTGGTACATTGTATGTGTCAGCCTGACGCCATACATTCTCTGACTGTGGCTCAACGCCACCCTTTGCACAGAATACACCAACAGCACCGTCAAGTACTCTAAGTGAACGCTCAACCTCAACTGTGAAGTCAACGTGTCCAGGAGTATCGATAATGTTGATACGATGCTCTAATGCACCCGGCTTTGGCTTGCAGTTCTCTTCAAGTGTCCAATGGCATGTTGTAGCCGCAGATGTAATTGTGATACCTCTCTCCTGCTCCTGGGCCATCCAGTCCATGGTTGCAGTACCTTCATGAGTATCACCAATCTTATAGTTAACACCGGTATAGTATAAGATACGCTCTGTAAGAGTTGTCTTACCTGCATCGATATGAGCCATAATACCAATGTTTCTGGTTCTCTCTAATGGATATTCTCTCTGAGCCAAGATAGTCTCCTCCTTTAGAATCTGTAATGAGCAAATGCCTTATTAGCCTCTGCCATCTTGTGCATCTCTTCTTTTCTCTTTACAGATGCGCCTGTATTGTTTGCAGCATCCATAATCTCGTTTGCGAGTCTTTCCTTCTGTGTCTTCTCGCTTCTCTTACGTGAGAATACTGTCAGCCAGCGAAGTGCTAAAGCCTGTCTTCTGTCCGGCTTAACCTCAATCGGAACCTGATATGTGGCTCCACCGATTCTCTTTGCCTTTACCTCAAGTACCGGCATAATGTTGTTCATAGCTTCCTCAAAAACTTCGATTGCAGGCTTGCCTGTCTTCTCTGCTACTGTCTCGAAAGCTCCATATACGATCTTCTGAGCAACACCCTTCTTACCATCTAACATAATGTTGTTAATAAGCTTTGTAACAACCTTGTCATTGTATAAAGGATCTGCTAACACATCTCTTTTCTGGGTATGTCCTTTACGTGGCACGTTACTTCCCTCCTTAATTATTATTCCATAAAAATGGTTTCCGCGGATAAACCGCTTAGCAATTAAATCATCGGTACTCACACAACTGTATGTTCGCGCTCGGCTCTAAAATATATTTATAGGTAAAAAATATGCTTCATTCCGTGCACTTACAAAGTATTGTGATTGATTAAGCTTTCCGCTTAATACATATACGATACTAATTACTTCTTAGCGTCCTTTGGTCTCTTAGCACCGTACTTTGAACGAGCCTGACGTCTCTTTGCAACACCTGCTGTATCAAGTGTACCTCTTACAATATGGTATCTTGTACCAGGTAAATCCTTAACACGTCCGCCTCTGATCAAAACAACACTATGCTCCTGAAGGTTGTGACCCTCGCCCGGAATATAGCTTGTTACTTCGATACCGTTAGAAAGACGTACTCTGGCAATCTTTCTAAGTGCTGAGTTAGGCTTCTTAGGGGTAGCTGTCTTAACTGCTGTACAAACGCCTCTCTTCTGAGGAGCAGATACATTAGTAGCCTTCTTCTGAAGAGAATTATATCCCTTTAAAAGAGCTGGAGCTGTAGACTTCTTTTCTGTTGTCTGTCTTCCCTTTCTAACTAACTGGTTGAATGTTGGCATGTTTTTCACCTCCTGTAGTTTATTTTCGCTGTAAATGCCATAAAACAGCATTCGGGTATGTGTGGAAGCGCACTTTCACACATACCCGTATATTATAGATTTATCCTGTAGGATTGTCAAGAAGTATTTGAAGAAAGATTTTCATTTTTTACTACACCATTTTATATCAAAAAAAGCTATAAAACAAGTATTAACTCAACAAATGCTTATTCTTTTAGTTTATCTAGCAAATTGCTCAAATCAGGATTATCAACAATATCATTTGGACTCCTTAATGTTATAACAATCATGCTCATATACAACACTATAGCCGCTATACATGTTGATACAGCAATCAACTCCCAGTAATCAGCTGCCATTTCGACCGCATATTTGTCCACCTGATGGGAATCCAAAAAGTTTCTAAGATATGAATATGTCGCGATTATTATAATATATCCGAAAATAAGCAGCCATGAAAATCTGGATAATGAAATATACATAAATTTAATTACTTTTTTTGCTTCATCTCCAACTCTTCTTATTATTTTACACTCTTCATGTATTTTTGCATGATTAGCTTTTATTTCTCTTGTTTTTTCATCTTTATTTCTGTACCAAAATCTTTTTACAATATATGTAATAAATGCTTTTACCCTTTTTATTAAATTACTGATTTTGAAACTAGAGAAAAACCAAATCACACAAACAATTACAGCAGCACATACAGTTACAATAATCATATATTTCAAATTTACAATTCTGTTGACCCCATGAGTTAAAATATCAACTTTATCATTAGCTGCTTTATATGTGCATCCTTTGTAAAACAAAAAAATCATTATTATATAAAATATTTCACTAATCACATTTTTAGCCATCAGTTTCCAGTCTGACGTATTTATTGCATCTCCATAGTCTTTTATAACATAGATATATGTAAGGCTTACAGCAATTATAATTGGAATCAACACAAGAACTACCACTGAAAGGCTGTTATTCGAGCCCATTTCTATAATAAAGCTTTTAATTAATTCCTTCATCTTTTTTGTCCTCCTTTTTTCTGTCCTCCTTTTTTTTGCTCGTGTAAGACCATGCCACATTATTATCATTTAGCCACAAAACGAACTGAGCTTTTAATAAATAATATGACTCCTTTTTACTTTCATCTTTTTTGCTTTCTATATATTTTTCTTTCTCTTCCTTTTCTTTTTCAGGTTTTAAATCAGGATTACGTTTATATCCTTCTTCAAATACCTTGTCCACAAAATACGCACTGTACTTTTGTCTTCCCTCCAGCAATTTCATTTCATAGCCAGATATACATTTTACATATCCTAAACCTATCAAGAGAGCTAATGTTTCCTGGACTTTTTTCTCTTTTTTATTGTTAGAATATAGTTTGTATTTTTTAGGATATCCTAATTCAGCGGTGTATGGTGAAACCTCAAACATTCTAACGAACTCATTAAAATTATCTATCAGATTACGGTAATTGAGTTCAATTTTTTTAGAATCACTTTCCTGGTTTCCAGATTCCGAATCCCTATTTCCTTCACTTTTTGCTTGTGTCGAATCATCTTCATCTAAAGCTCCTGCAAGTGACAGCATCAGATTTTCTAAAACATCTTCCTGGTCAGGTAGAATATCTTTCTTAGACTTTGCAAATAATACAGACTCTCTTCTCTTTTCTATCGAAAGAGGAATCATTAACGTCAACCCATCAACTAACACAGCAAGGAAAATCATCAGTATTGTAATAATCCGATTATCATTTTTTGATGGATGGATAACATGATTAATTGCATAAGAATAAGAATCATATAATTCATCTTTTAATTTATCTTTTTTGGTCATTAATTCATTTAAAGAATTATCTTCTTGTTCATTTAAAGAACTATCTTCTTGTTCATTTAAAGAATTATCTTCTTGTTCATTTAAAGAACTATCTTCTTGTTCATTTAAAGAACTATCTTCTTGTTCATTTAAAGAACTATCTTCTTGTTCGCTTGAAGAATTATCTCCAATCTTATTAATATTAAAGATGTTTTCTAATCTTTTATAGCTTTCATCAACTTCATTATTTATCCTCAGATATACCTCTTGTGTGAATCTTGGATGTTCACTTCCATATAGCAGCAGCTTATAAAAATTACGTATAAGTTTATAATCTGGCACATACTCTTCAAGGTAATTATCTAAATACTCTTCATTATTCGACTTATCATAAATATCGGCATCTGGTGTGTCCATATTCGCATTATTATCATTAACATCTTTGATATCCGCAGTATTATCATTAACATCTTTGATATCTGCGTTAATATCATCAACATCTTTGATATTCGCATTCTCACCATAATTTTTTTTCAATATTTCAGCTATGATTTCATCATAAGATTTTATACTGTTATTTTCAAAATTCTCATTTGTCTTTGATTTATCATTTATTGCTTTTAAATCTTCTTGAAGCGGGTCTTTATCAGCAATGTTTAATTTATCCTCAGCAATTAGGCTTCTATATCTCAAAACATGTTCCGTATAGATTTTCAACAATTCATCAATAGACTTTCCATCATGCTGATTTTTATTATTTCCAGTAATTTGTCCATTATCGACTTCAGAGTTGTTATCAATGTCTCCACCATTATTTTGTCCTGTACCATCATTTGAATCAATATTAATTTTATTCAAAATCTGTTCGCAAAGACTATCCAACTCTGTTCCTATAGCTTCTATCTTTCTATCAGTGTTATTGTCGCCTCTATATTCATTAGGCATATAAGCAAGTAATAAGTCTCTTCTTCTTTCGTAATCATCCTTTTCACCTTTTACCTTATCGTAAGTTGGATCTTCTATAAAAACAGTTTCTATGCCTGATTCTGTACGTGTTCCATTTTCCACTTCTCTTGTCTCTTCAAAATTCTTATAATCTTCCTTTCTAGGCGTTAAGTCAGTATATCTTTCCCCCTCAAGTGTTTTATCTATATTCCGTATTTCTATATCAGCTTGTCCATATGCGTTTTTTATTTTGGCAATAGCTACATTTAAATAACTATCAAGTTTTTCTATCTTTCCGGCAGAACGCATTTCATCTAAAACATTATTATATTCATTATAATACTCATTATATTTTTTCTCATAATCATCCGTAGGCGGCATTACGGAATTTGATATACCTATATATGAAAAAAATATTGATATACAAACAAGGAATATAAGTATTGCTTTTCTAGGTCCAAATCCTCGTCTTTTTATAAATGCTGTATTCGATAATACAACTATTAATCCTTGTATTACAAACGTAAAGAAAAATGGCGCAAGCCAATGGACTCCATCAAAGAAATTAAGGCTTCCTCTGAATGTAGTAAAAAATGAAATTATCTGCAATAGCGTGGTGGTAATAAGTGCTATACCCCACATATTTCTATTCATAAAGGCTGCATCTTTACCATAAAACAGTCTTCTCTTATAACGCTCAATTTTTCTCTGCCGACGTTTTGGATTTAAATCTTCCAGTTTGTCTTTTATACTTGTATTTACTTTCTTTACATTTTCTCGACTTTTAGATGCAAAATCACTTATTACTTCTGCAACTATGGCACCAATACTTGCAACAAAAGCAATAGGGCTATACACGAATTTAAACAATTTCACAATGTCGTTGAATACAGTGTTTATTCCTCTTATTATAGTATCAAAAAGCTTCTTTAACGCACTTTTTACTAAATTTATCGTTAAATCCAAAGGTGGCTTATAAAAATAGCTTCTAATTTTATCCGCTATACTTCTCCCATAGCCGCCCAACAAAATAATTGGTGTAAATAACACTCTAAATATTCCAACAATCGCTCTTGTCAAGATATTATTTTTAAAACCATTCCATATTTTTTTAATAAAATTCACTGTACATCCCCTCCTTATCTTTCGTCTCTGCTAATTATTTGTATTTATTATATTTATAATAATTCATTTATTTTTATAAGTCAATGTATATACGTTAATTTATTAATGTGTTTTCGTTAATGAATTTAATAAATTACTATGTATATAATATATACATAGGTATTATCATTTTTCATAAGGAGGGGTCTCATGACAGAGGATGCTATATTAGAGAAAATACGTTTTCTGATGAATCAAAAAGGGTATAGCGAAAATCGTTTAGCATCAGAATGTGGAATTACACAATCCACAATTAATTCTATGTTTAAAAACAATAACCTTCCGTCCCTTCCAACTCTATTAAAGATATGCAACGGACTTGGTATTACCATGTCCCAGTTTTTTCAGGATGACAGTGATTCTCCTCTTAATCTTTCACCAAGTCAACTACAGTTATTAAATGAATGGAATAACCTTTCTATAGAAAATCAAAAAATAATTTTAGATATAATATTAATTTTAAAAGCCAGACAATCCTAACCGGTTATCTGGCTTCTATTTTATCTTACATTTTTATATTTTCAGTCTTCCTTCAGCCACCTACTTTAGCACCGTTCCGTCTGCCAATGTAATACTATACCCGTTGAAATTTATCGTACCGT
Organism: Lachnospiraceae bacterium; assembly: GCA_017442865.1. Classification (GTDB taxonomy): domain Bacteria; phylum Bacillota; class Clostridia; order Lachnospirales; family Lachnospiraceae; genus JAFRXK01. Next base: position 19,583 of record JAFRXK010000002.1, read on the forward strand.
TATTAGTAAGGCTTGTAATCGTGCAATCGCCGGTAAGTGTCCATGTGCTTCCTTCATCAATTGTAATGACCGCATTGTTGTCTGCTGCTGTGCCGCCGGCTTCATTTTCAATGATGTTTATTGTGCCTGTGAAGCTGCTGCGTCCGGTAAGCGTCATATCAATGGTTGAAATGGTATCAACTGCGATATCTCCTTCTATGGTCTGGGCGTCGGCGGTAAATTCAACATTCGCTCCATTTGAGCCGGCGCTGCCCCAGCCGTGGCTTGCACTGTTGCCTGTTATCAAAAGAAAATATCCGTCTTCTTCATTATTAACAATTTCAACTCCTGACAGCTTAAGCACGCAATTTGTGTTTGTGATATATATCATGTCGCCATTGTTTGATGTAAGTGTACCACCTGTCATCGTAAATGCAGATGTACCGACAGCCGCATCACCCGACATTGACTGATAAATCATAACATTGTGAACATTTTCATCGGAGCTTGAGCCCTTGGTATCGCTCATATTGCCGGTTACGTCACAATCATTCAATGTGATTGAATTTGCGCCCTCTATAACCAGTGCCTCTGAATTATTTGCCGTAAGAACCGCATCACTTACTGTGATATCAGCAGTTGAGTAAATCGCCGGTGAATTATAGCCGTTACTTGTATAGCTGCCGCCGCTTACATCTACAGTGCCGCCGCCACGGTCTGAACGGATAGCTGCTGAGGAATTGCCTGATGTCTCAACCGTGAGGTTAGTGGCATTTGTAGTGCCGCCGCCTGTGGTCTGGATGCCGCCTGAATTATCAGCAGTTGTAATAATGGTTGAATCTGAAATATTAACCACTGTTCCTTCTCCGTAGCTGAACACTCCGTTACCATTCTGTGCTGATGAAGATACCTTCGCATTTGTAATAGTAACAACTGCTCCATCCGTGGCAAGAAGTGCCGCATTCATACCATAAAAATCTCCGTCTTCGGTATTTGAAGATGAACCGGACTCCTTATTTACGGTTATGCCGCTAAGCGTAACCTCTGCTCCGTCGACCCTGAGGGCGTTCTCATCATCCCCGGTTGAAATATAGGTTTCATCACTGTAGGCTCCATCTGTGTCGATTGTATTTGCAGATGTGCCCTGTGTTACTTCGCCCAAACCGCCAAAGCCTCCGCCCGGCATATCACCAGGCTCGCCATCCGGCTTTTCTCCCGGTGCGCCATCCGGCTTTTCTCCCGGCTCGCCATCCGGCTTTTCTCCCGGCGCACCATCCGGTCTTTCCGGTCTGTCACTATCCTGCCTGTCATCATCCGAACCCTCTGTCTCTAATATACTCTCGGTCACCTCTGACGAAGCACTGTCATCAACTGAGGTGCCTCCTAAACTGCACCCTGCCAGAGAAACCATTAAAACAAATACACATAATAATGATAAAATCTTTTTCATAAACCCATCCTTCTTTCTAATAAATTCATTGAATTTGCCTTTCTTTATTTATATTTATAGCTTACTCATTGAACCTTAGATGGACTTTAAAAAATTTTATTTTTATTATCACCAAACTTTATAAGCTTACCGTCTTGTGCCCTCATACTTTATCTTTGTCTCCAGACAGTATTCTATCTGCTCATATTTATCATCAATCGAACCATTTCCGACATTGATATCAAGTGCTGCGGCAATGCCTTCTATAATATATTCATCTAAATTTTTTCTGAGGCTTTCAAGTATAAGAAGCCTATCCCGGCTTGTAGGAGCATCCAAGAATCTGTTAAGGCGCGCCTGCGACTTTGAACAGATTGCATTTTCATTCTTTGCTGTTGTATTATTCTGCTCATCAGCCGGCTCCCCGCCATCATATTTCGCTTCATTATCCTGACGAACGGTTTTTGTATCCTTGTCTCCCTCATTTTTCAACGCAGAACCTTCAATATCGTTTTCCCAGGAAGTAAACTTCTTGTTCACATCGCCAATCTTCTCAAACCTGTACTTCTGTGTTACATCCGGATATTTTTCATGGTCGACCTCACTTACAAACATATCAAGCGGTCTTGCACAGATTTTAAAATCGCCGTACATTGCCTGATAAATGACAAGCGTTTCGTCTGTCTCTGAGTGATGCGCAAGGCAGACTATCTGATATGTTTTATTTTTAAAATGTCTGTAAAGCTCGCCCGGCTTAGGTGTTCTGTCCATATTTACGCCTCCCGTTATTGTCTCAGTTTTTTCATAGGTCACATGGCACAATCTATTGTCTTATTAAACTATGCACTCCGATTTCGCCATCAGTGTGATTATAATTTTGAACCCCACCGACAAATAAATATATATTTACACATCTGTATTCTGCATAAATCCGTGCCTATACTGCAATATATCTTACCATATTTTCTTCAAAAAAACTACCGTTTGCTATTTACAAAATGTATATTCATTATATAATATCTGATAATACCACTATTCATGTTTTTAATATTATTTATAAGTTCAGTTTAATTATTGAATTTTTAATGTGAATGCAGGCAGAATAACACACATTTCAGTGCTGCACAATGCAATTAATGATTTATAAAAATATGCCTTACGAAAGGAGAACGCTTATGCTTACATATTCATTTGATAACCTGAACGGTGAAAGTATGTATGAATATCTTTACAAATGCATACGTGATGATATTTTAAGCAGAAAGATACGGGCGGGCGAGAAGCTGCCGTCGAAGAGGGTTTTTGCGAAAAATCTGGACGTAAGCGTGATTACTGTTGAAAATGCCTATTCGCAGCTTGCTTCTGAGGGGTATATTTATTCGCTGCCGAAGAAGGGTTATTTTGTATCAAAGATAAATGATGATTTTTCGGGCAGAAATGCAAATCCAAATAATTATTCGCTGCCGGACGAAGCAGCAAAAGAATATTTTGTTGATTTTTCAAGAAATCTTGTTGCACACGAGCTTTTCCCTTTTACCGTATGGACAAGACTTTTGAGGGAAATTACCCTTTCCGAGGACAGAAGCCATCTGCTTAAGTCTGCGCCCGCGAGCGGAGTGGGCGAGCTGAAAATTGCGATTGCCAGGCATTTATACGCTTTTCGCGGTATGAATGTCCTGCCTGAGCAGATTATAATCGGTGCCGGAACCGAGTATATGTACGGGCTTATTATAAAGCTTTTCGGCAGGGACAGCATTTTCGGACTGGAGGATCCGGGCTATACAAAGCTTAACAGGATATATGCAGGAAATGATGTTACGATAAGATTTTTAGAAATGGACGATGGTGGAATAATTGTTCCCGGACTTGAGGACACTGACGTAAATATCGTTCACACCTCGCCGTCCCACCATTACCCGACCGGTATTGTGATGCCGATAAGCCGCAGATATGAGCTGCTAAGCTGGGCAAAGAAAAATGAAAACCGCTACATTATCGAGGATGATTACGACTGCGAATTCAGACTGTACGGCAAGCCGATACCCTCGCTTCAGAGCATAGATGCGGCTGATAAGGTCATTTACATCAATACATTTTCAAAATCACTTGCGCCGTCCTTCCGTATCAGTTACATGGTGCTTCCAAAAAGTCTTCTGCCTGTTTACCGGCAGAAGCTTGGCTTCTACTCCTGCACCGTTTCGGCATTTGAGCAGTACACGCTCGCCGAATTTATCAATCAGGGCTATTTTGAAAAGCATATAAACCGCATGAGAAATTACTACAGAAGCAGGCAGAATGCTATCATCCAGCAGATTAAGCAGAGCATTATTGCGCCATACGTTACGATACAGCAGAAAAATGAAGGTCTGCATTTTCTGTTAAAAATCAACAGCGATATTTCTGACGAAAGACTTATACGGCACGCCCGCGAAAACGGCATTAATATAGCATGCCTGTCGGCCTTCTATACTGAGCACTCCTGCAGGGAGCATTCTATCGTGCTTAATTATTCCGGTGTTGAGGCTGAAAAATGCGAAAAAGCCATAGAAATACTTATTAAATGCATTGCGGAGGAGATAATGTAAAAGCGGAACATTTTTAAAGAATCCGCTGTATTTAGGACATATGGTGTTACTGAAGGAAAATTGCATGGGGGCGAAGGTGCAGACCCCCTTTGAAGGGCTGCACCTTCGCCCCCCACCTGCTGTTGACGCATATAATGAGGGGAAATGTCGTATGGCATCTCCCCTCATCTTGATAATCTATTACTTGTTTTTAATACGTATGCTTATAATGCATTTACCTCTTCCTGGGTAAATAACACGATTCCATTGTCCAGCAAAAGCTTTGCTCCTGCCTCTGTGTCTGACAATCTGAATATGATAAGTGCCTGTCCATCTGCACTGTAGTTAAAGGAGTAAAGATATTCTATTGAAACATCTGACTCATCTATTACTGCAAGCACCTCATCAAGACCTGATGGTCTGTTCGGAACACATACACATACAACACGGTTTGTACGTGCAGGACAGCCGGCATCCTTTAATACCTTAAGTCCCTTCTCTATATCAGCCTCTCTGACTATCATACGCACGATTCCGAAGTTTGCGGTATCCGCAACCGACAATGCCAGAATATCTATTCCGGCGTCGCCGATTAACTTTGTAATCTTTCTTAATGTACCTCTTACATTTTCAACAAATACTGATATCTGCCTTACAAACATAAAATCCCCTCCTGCTATATTTTTACGCAAATTGCATGCGCTAATGCCTTTATGTTAATATTAACGCCGGTTTTACAGCTTTCTGTTATCAATGATACGCTTTGCCTTGCCCTCTGAACGAGGTATTGTTCTAGGCGGCACGAGCTGAATCTTTGCGCTGATTCCTACTACTGACTTTATCTTATCAGCAATCTGATTTCTGAGGCCTTCTATCTCGCCGACCTTATCTGTGAACATCTCTTCTGTAAGCTCTACCTGAACCTCAAGCTTGTCTGTTGAGTTTATTCTGTCAACAACAAGCATATAATGCGGTGCAACGCCCTCCATGCCGACAAGTACCGACTCTATCTGGCTTGGGAATACATTTACGCCTCTGATTACAAGCATATCGTCTGTACGTCCTGTTATTCTGCTCATCTTGATTGTGGTTCTTCCGCATGCACACGGCTTGTCTGATAATGTACAGATATCATGTGTACGGTATCTTATCATAGGCATACCTGTCTTTGTAATTGTGGTAAATACAAGCTCTCCCGGCGTACCGTATGGAAGCTGCTCCTCTGTAACAGGGTCTATTATCTCTGCGATAACATGGTCTTCATTTACATGCATGCCGTCTTTCTCAAGGCACTCGAATGCAACACCCGGTCCGCCAATCTCTGTCAGTCCGTAAATATCGCATGCGTCAATATCCAAAAGCTCCTCAAGTCTTTGTCTCATGCCCTCTGTCCAAGGCTCTGCGCCAAAGCAGCCTGACTTTAACTTAAATTCGCTTATAGGAATACCCATCTCTCTTATTGATTCACCAAGATATGTAGCGTATGACGGTGTACAGCAAAGCATCGTTGCGCCAAGGTCATGCATCATCATAATCTGCCTCTGTGTGTTACCGCTTGACATAGGAACAACCATAGCGCCAATCTGCTGTGCGCCCTGATGAGCACCAAGTCCTCCTGTAAACAAACCATATCCATATGCTATCTGTACTATATCATCAGGACCGCCGCCTGCAGCCGTCATGGCACGTGCCACCATCTCAGTCCATACATCAATATCGTTCTGTGTATAACCTGCTACAATAGGCTTTCCTGTCGTTCCTGAAGAGCCCTGTATACGAATAATATCCTTTTTAGGTGAAGCAAAAAGTCCAAACGGAAATTCATCTCTTAAGTCTGTCTTCTCTGTAAAAGGCAGAAGCTTCAAATCGTCTATTGATTTGATATCTTCCGGTTTTACACCCTTTGCATCCATCCTAGCTCTGTACAAAGGAACATTGTCATATTCTAACTGTACTGTTGCCCTAAGTCTTTCACCCTGAAGCTTTCTTCTTTCTTCACGGCTCATACACTCCATCTTTGGATTGTAAATGTTATGTGTTTTTTGCGCTTTCATAGCGGCTCCTCCTTGCCATACCTTTTAGTCCTGCATTCACATTTTCAGTTTAGTATATTGAAGTATATTATACTTCTGTTTTTTTAATTGTGCAATCTGTTACTTGCACTATCTTCAAAAAAAATTAGATGTTTTATCAGTTTTCTTTCCGGCACTGTTCTTATGAAGTACATTATCTTCCTGCCAAATTTAAATTACATAACTGCACCTGTTCGGATAAAAATATCAAATTCACCATACTTAACAATAAGGGCACCCCATACGCGATTTTTATATCACCCTGAGATGCCCTTTAAACTTAAATATTATTTTTTATTTTTATATAATTCAAGTCTTTACTTCATGTCATCCAAGATGTCTGTTTATTCTACAAGCTGCCAAGGTGTATCCCAAGGATTTGCAACATTTGCTCCCGGCTCGTTGCCCTGTGTCCACCATTTTGCAACGTATACATGTCCGTTATGTGATACATAATCGTCCTTTACATATACTGCTGATGCATCCCATGCCGGATACTGTGATGCAGGCTGTGTTTCCTCGGCCTGTGTTTCAGGCTCTGTCTGTGGTGCCTGTGTTTCAGGTGCCTGGGTCTGTGGCTCAGTCTGTGGCTGTGTCTGTGGTTCTTCAGTCTGTGGCTGTGTTTCAGGTGCCGCATTACCCTTAAGCTCTATCCAGTTGATTGCATAGCCTGCCGCACCGGCTGCCTCAAGCTTTATTGTGTGGTTTCCTGCTCCAATGTATACAGGCGCGCTTGAGAATGTCTGGAAGGTTGCAAATGAACCTGTACTCTGGA